>JBKOWA010000444.1:0-2393 GCA_046724155.1 Actinomycetota bacterium | reverse complement strand
CCGTACCGGGTCCCACCGCCGCGGGCAGCATTGCGTGCCCAATGGAGTGCTGCTACCTTCGGCGGCCGATCACCCCCACTATCTCGCGCAGGACAGCTTCCTTGACACCGCCTGGCCTGCGTGCGGCTACCTGGTCGCGCTATTCCGAGCCGGGCTGCTTCTGCTGTTCCGCGCCTGCATTTCGGGGCCATTCCAGCTATGTTAAATCATCGCCAACGCGGTTCCGAGGAATTGTGCTGGGAGGATGCCTGGTGACTGCGGTCGCCACCCATTGCCCGTACTGCGCGCTGCAGTGCGGGATGAGAGTGTCCGGCGGCTCGTCGCCGGCGGTGTCGACCCGGGACTTCCCCGTCAACGGCGGAGGGCTGTGCCAGAAGGGCTGGACCGCGGCCGCCCTGCTGGCCGAGGAGGCCGGACTCGCGGTGCGGCAGGGCATCTCGCGGTGCGGCAGGGCATCGCGGCGGGCTGCGGGAGCTGCCGCCGGACGGTCCACAGCCTGGCCACCTGGCTGGCCCGCGGGGACGGTCACCCCGGTTCCGAGACACCTGCCCTTGCGATTGCCAAACCGAACGACACCGAGAACGGATGGGTAGCAGCTGACATGGCAAAGAAGAAGGCGAAGCCCGAGGCCGGGCTGGCCCCGGACGGCGCGGCCGGTGCCGGTACCGCGGTGGACGTGGCGGATGGCCCGGTAGACCCGGTAGACGTGGCGGATGGCCCGGTAGACGTGGCGGATGGTCCCGGCCCGGCGAACGCGGCCGGCCCTGTCACCGATGGCGGCCCTGTCACCGATGGCGGCCCTGTCACCGATGGCGGCCCTGTCACCGATGGTGCGGCGGGTACGGAGCCGGAGGACAGCGGGGACCCGGGGGACAGCGGGGACGCCGCGCAGCCGGTAGCGGCCGAGCCGGCCCCGAAGTCTGCCGACCGGCCGGCAGCCCGCAGCCGGCGGCGCGGTCGCTGGATCGAGGAGTGGGACCCGCAGGACGCGTCGTTCTGGAACAGCACCGGGCGGGGGGTGGCGCTCCGGAACCTGATCTTCTCCATCTTCTCCGAGCACCTGGGGTTCACGCTCTGGACGATCTGGAGCGTGGTCGTGGTGAGCCTGCCGGCCGCCGGGTTCAAGTTCTCGGTCAGCCAGCTGTTCTGGCTGGTCTCCATGCCGAGCCTGGTCGGCTCGGCGCTGCGGCTGCCGTACACCTTCGCGGTGCCCCGCTTCGGCGGCCGGAACTGGACGGTGGTCAGCACGTTACTGCTGCTGATCCCGTGCACGCTGCTGATCGTCGCGGTCACCAAGCACGCCTCCTACACCTTCTTCCTGCTGGCCGCGACGACGGCCGGCGTCGGCGGCGGTAACTTCGCCTCGTCGATGGCCAACATCTCGTTCTTCTACCCGGAGGCCAGCAAGGGCACCGCGCTGGGCGTGAACGCGGCCGGCGGCAACATCGGGGTCGCGGTCGGCCAGCTCCTGGTGCCGATCCTGATCCACATCGGCACCGGCGTGCACATCGCGTACGCCGCCATGTTCTACCTGCCGCTGGTGGTCATCGCGGCGGCCTGCGCGCTGCTGTTCATGGACAACCTGCGCACCGCCAAGTCCGACTTCGGCGCGCAGGCGGCGGCGGCCCGGCGCGCCGACACCTGGGTGATGTCTTTCCTCTACATCGGCACGTTCGGGTCCTTCATCGGGTACTCCTTCGCCCTGCCGCTGCTGATCAAGACCCAGTTCCCGCACGTGCACGGCAGCTACTACGCGTGGATGGGCGCCCTGGTCGGCTCGCTGGCCCGGCCGTTCGGGGGGTGGCTGTCGGACCGCATCGGCGGCGCCCGGGTCACGGCGTTCACCTTCCTCGCGATGGGTGGCGCCGCGGCGATGGTCGTGGTCGGTGAGCGGAACGACAGTTTCCCGCTGTTCTTCGGGTTCTTCCTGGTGCTGTTCGTGACCAGCGGTGTCGGCAACGGCTCCACGTACCGGATGATCCCGGCGATCTTCGCCCGCCGGGCCGCGGTGCTGGCGCCGGAGCCGGCGGACCGGCCGAAGGCGATGCGGCAGGGCCGCCGGGAGGCGGCCGCCGTGATCGGCATCGCCTCCTCGATCGGCGCCTTCGGCGGCTTCGGGGTGACCCGCGCAATCGCCACCTCGGTCGGGCACACCAAGTCGGCGGATGCGGCGTTCTACGGCTTCGTCGCGTTCTACGTGGTGTGCTTCCTGGTCACCTGGGCCGCCTACCTGCGCCGCCACCGGATCCGGGTGACCGTGACCGCCCGCGCCACCGTGGCGGAGCGGGAGTTCGCCCGGGTCTGAAGCCCAGCCGGGCCCGGCGTGCACAGGCCGCCGGACCCGGCTGCTCGGCCGGGCCGTGCGTGCTGGCGGTCGGGGCCCGGTTCCCTGC
>JBKOWA010000555.1:0-2296 GCA_046724155.1 Actinomycetota bacterium | reverse complement strand
GCCAGGTGCAGCAGCACCGCCTCCGGGGCGCCGGTGCGCAGCGTGTCGCGGTAGCGGCGGCGCAGCGCCGAGCAGCTGGCCACCCCACCGGTGGCCGTGTGCAGGCCGAGCCAGGCCGCGATGGCCGCCAGCCAGGGAGCGCGGTCGGCGTCGTCCAGCGGCTGCCCGGCGGACATCTTCGCGATGTTGCCGGGCGGGTGGAAATCGTCCGCGTCGGCGTACTCCACGCCGAGCCGGCCGGCCAGCGCCCTCCCGACCGTGCTCTTGCCGCAGCCGGACACGCCCATCACGACGACGACCGGCGGCGCGCTCGGTGCGTTCACCCGACCTCCCGACCCGGACGGTACGGGGGTTCGGTCGGCGCCGCATCCGCACCCCGGTCGGCCCACCCAGGCCGGTTCGGGTGCCGGCTACGGCCGCCCCCGTTGCCCGGCGAGTGCGGCCAAGTTGCCCGATCGGGCCGACTGCGGCAGTTTTTTGGCTCATAGTGGCCGTTGCAGGGACCCATTGGCCTGAGGATGGGTGACTGGCGGGCGTCGTCGTCGTGCCGGGAGGAGGGCAGCTCAGTCGTGAAGGGTGCGCGCAGGGGGGTACGCCGAAAGTCTCCTGGGGCCGGCCGGCGGGCCGGTGCACCGGTGCTGGCGCTGTCGCTGGTTGCGACGGTGCCCGGGACGACCGCCACCGGGCCGCTGGCGCTGGTCGGGGGCGTCCTGCCGCTGGTCGCGCTCACCGGCGACTTCCAGGACAGCCCGCTGCAGGCCCCCCAGCCCGGCGGCCTGACCGGCCCGGACTGGAGCCCCGAGCCACCCAGCGTGCAGTTGGCGGAGCTGGGCACGCTGTCGCAGCACCCCCCCGCGGCGTCCGCCGCCCGGTTGCCGTTCGTCCTGGCCTCGGCGCTGCTTGCCGACGGCCCGCACCAGGACGCGCTGGCCGCCCGGCTGTTGAACGCGGCGCCCGCCGGTGCGCGCGGGCTCGTCCCGGCGCCGCGAGCGGTCGCCGCCCTGAGGTACGCCCTCGCCCGGATCGGCAAGCCGTACCTGTGGGGCGGCAACGGCCCGGACGCGTACGACTGCTCCGGGTTGACCCAGCAGTCCTACCTGCACGCCGGCGTGCTCATCCCGCGGACCGCGGCCGAGCAGGCCACCGTCGGGGTTCCGGTGCGGCTGGCCGACCTGCTGCCCGGTGACCTGCTCTACTACGCCTCCGACGTGCACAACGCGAAGACGATCCACCACGTGGCGATGTACGCCGGGGACGGCATGCTGGTGCACGCGCCGCAGACCGGCGAGTTCGTGCACCTGTCGCCGATCTGGCTGGACGAGTACATCGGAGCGGTCCGGCTGGTGCCGGCGGTTGACCAGGCCACCGGTAAACCCGTCGGGCCGATGCCGGTGCCGATCGGGCCGATCATCGGCCCGCGTGCCACGCCGACCACCCGCCCGACGTCCCCCACCGGGTCACCGAGCCCGGCGCCCGGCGGCACGCCTACTCCGAGCGACCTGCCGCCTACCACGACATCGCCGGACCCGACACCGACCGCGTCACCCACCCCGTCGGATACGCCGACCGCGCCGCCCCCGGACCCGACGCCGACCGACTCCCCGACCCCGACACCCAGCGACTCCCCGAGCCCGACGCCGAGTGACTCTCCGAGCCCGACGCCGACGGATTTCCCGAGCCCGACGCCGACCGACTCGGCCCCCGCGAGCCCCACGGCCGCCGACCCGCCCACCACTTCGGAGACGGCGACCCCGCAGGCGAGCGAACCGTCACCAAGCCCGTCGGACACGCCGGCCGCGTCGCCGTCCGGTCCGTAGGCCGGAACGGGCGGGTGGGCGGAGCCTGGTGCGGGCCAACGCGGTGGGCCACCGGTGGGCCCGCCCGAGTAAGCCGGACACCCCTGTCCCGGTGACATCTGGTGCGGGTTACCGGGGTTGGTCACCCGACCCATCCGGCCGCGGCTCGGACAACCCGGTCAACCGGCACAGCGCCGCGAACCCGTCCGGCGTGCCCGGCCAGTTCCGCCGGGCTGCCGTCACCCCGGCGCGGCGGGTCACCGCGCGCAGCGTCGCGGTGACCAGGATGGCGTCGTCGGCGTAGCCGAGCACCGGGATGAAGTCGGGCACCAGGTCGATCGGCGAGGCGAGGTAGACCAGCAGCAGGCCGAGCCGGAGCCGGGTCCCGCGCGGCAGGTCCGGGTCGGCCGCCAGCCGGCGCACCAGCCCGAGCACGTCGGGTAGCAGCCGGACAGACTCGGCGAGCAGGTTCCCGCGGGGGCGGACCGCCAGCAGCGCGG
>JBKOWA010000271.1:0-2032 GCA_046724155.1 Actinomycetota bacterium | reverse complement strand
TTCTAGACCCGACCCCGCGGCGGGCGAGGGCGAAGCCCAGCCCGCGTACCTGTCAGGCCAGCGTGATCTCCAGGCGGTGGTGCCCGCCGCGGGCGGCCACCGTCAGCTCCCGGCCGCGGGCCGTGGTCACGACCGTGAACTGCACCGGCGCACCGTCGAGCCGGACGCCGGCGACCTGCGCGCTGGCCGGCAGCACGGCGCCGAGGGTCAGCCGCAGCGCGGCCGGCGCGGTCACCTCGGTGCACAGCAGCGCGCCCGAGCGCAGCGCCGTCACGGCAACCGCGCCCTGGCCGAGCCGGATGTTGCGGCCGGCGATCCGGTCCTGGCCGGCCGGTAGCTGCGGCACCACGGACAGCGCCGACCGGCCGAGGTCCGGCGCCACGCCGAGCTGCTGGCTGACCACCGGCCACAGCACGCCGTACGCGCCCCACGCCTGCAGCACGCTGGACCGCTCGGTCCACAGCCGGTCGATGTTCGCGCCGAAGTCCGGCGAGGGGGCGATCTCCGGCATCGCACCGGGCTGCTCCCACACCGTCGGGTCGAGCTGGATCCGCGCGTTCGCGGTGGTGTACCGCTGCTGCTGGTCGGTGCCCAGCCGGCCGTAGTTGCCCTCGGACACCGCCATGATCGCCGTGTTCAGCGAGAAGATGACCCGCTCGCTCTGCACGCTGGACACCTCGGAGTCGCAGGTGGCGCCGTGGTTGCCGCCCGGCGCGCTGGTCGGCCCGGTGCCGGTGTGGTAGAGCCCGAACTCGTCCGAGTAGCACGGCTCCTGCCGCTTGTCGAGCACCGCCTGGGCGTGCTCGGTGCTGGCCAGCGGGGTGCCCCGCCGGCCGGGCTCGGCCAGCAGCGCGTCCAGCGGGGTCAGCCCGATCCAGTGCCGCTGGAACACCTGCACGTCGCCGGGGTCGGCCAGGGAGTCGGCGTACTGGTCCGCGGTCCGGTCGAACCACCAGGCGGCCTCGAACCGCCGCACCAGGTCGGCCGCCTTGCCGGTGGCCCACTGGTAGGTCACGCGGTCGTGCCTGCTGGCCGCCAGGTCCGCCAGGTCGGTCAGCCCGCGGATCGTGTAGACGGCGTTGTCCAGCTTCTCGGTGCCCATGCCGGGCCGTTCGACGTTGCCCAGCCCCTCCGCCCAGCCGTCGCCGTCGGCGTCCAGCGTCGCGTAGATGTAGCGCATGTTGCGGACGGCGAAGCCGTACAGGTCGTCCCGGAGCCGGTTGTCGCCGGTCCACCGCCAGACCAGGGCCACCGCGCTGGGGAACTTCGCCGTCTCGTCGGTGTTGCCCGGGTCGGCGTTCGCGCCGAAGTACACCGAGCCGTCCGACATGACCTCGTGCAGCACCTTGCCGCTGCGCGCGTTCACGATGTCGCTGGCCGCGGCCAGCGAGCGCAGGTGCGCCTCGACCGCCTCGAAGTCACCGGCCGCCACCGCCGGGAACGCGCTGTACTCCCCGTCGGTGCCGAACATCCACGGGTAGTCCGGGAAGCCGGCGGCGATCCACCGGGCACTGGCCAGCGTGCCGACCACCGGCGGGTACACCTGACCCGCGCTGGTCGCCCGCAGCCGCAGCCCCTCGGCCTCCTGCACCGAGTCGGCCAGCATCTGCTTGGTCCACTCCACGCTGCGCTGCAGCAGCCGGTCGCCGGGCAGGTCCACGACGGTGCGGCCGGCCACCGCGGCCCGGGCGGCGACCTTGCGGGCCAGCAGGCCGGTGGGGTGGGCCAGCGCCCGGTTCTGCCAGGTGACCGCGTCGTTGACGCCCCGGTCGGAGCCGGCCACCGCGACCCACACCAGGGTCGGCCGGCCGGCGGCCAGGTCCAGCCGGTAGCGCAGCTCGCCGCCGGTGCCCTTGCCGTACGCGGTGTCGTCGCAGCGCGGTGGCTGCGGCGGCGCGTTCGGGCCGGACGCCGGGCAGATCACGGGCGGGTCCTGCGGGCCGCGGAAGTCCGGTCCGAGGCTGGTGCCGGAGGGGGTAAGCCGGCGGCCGTTCGCCGCGGCGACCGCGACCACAGCGGCGTAGTCGTGCGC
>JBKOWA010000284.1:0-7767 GCA_046724155.1 Actinomycetota bacterium | reverse complement strand
CCACAGACTCGACACTCGATGCTCCCTGCCTTGTCTCTCGGTTGTCGGCCCTGTCTCGGTTGGTTTCTCCACTCCCGCCCATGATCCCCCGGCACGCGCACACCGGGCAGGCACCAGGGATCAGAGCTTGAGGTGGCCGTGGGCGATGAGCCTGCTCAGGCTCTGGATCACGTGGGGGTTGTTGATCCGGGTCCCGAACGTGACTCCCAGTTGCGCAGCCTGTGCCGCCGGCCGGGCGTTGGACCTGGGCAACGCGAACGGCATCGTGTTGAACGCCGCATCCACGGCGCCCTCGGGCCCGAGGCCGCTGTTCTGGTCGATGATGCGCTCGAACTGGACCTGCCGGCCCGCGCCCAGCGACTGAAGGAACGCCAGGTCGTCGGTGTCCCACCGGTACCCGGGCACCAGCGTTTTCAGCTCAGCCATCGACAGGGTGGTGATCTGAGTTGCCACTCCGGGGTCGGCGGGCTGCTGGTCGGTGAAGGCGAACACGGTGCCGTTGTGCCGCCAGTTCCAGGTACCCGTGGCGCTGTCGTAGTACTCGTGATAGACGGTGCGGCTGGTCGGGAAGTAGTGGGCCGCCTCCCGTTGTGCGGTGGAGCCCTGCTGCGGCGTGTTGTACTGCACCTCGACACCGAAGAAGACCTCGTCGCCCGGCCTTGTCTTCGCAGTGGCCACGTCGTTCTTGAGGGCCGTCTCGAACTGGACCTCCCAACGCGAGTTGTCACGCTTGGATGCGGGCACGAGATTGTTGGCGGCCCCGAATCCACCGGCTTTCTCGTTCACCAGGTGGAACCGAATCCAGAAGTTCGTGAGGCCGAGCTGGCGGATGTAATCGTGGCCCGGCGGGTCGACAGCCACCGGGGACCCTACCAGGTTCCCGTCCGTCCGCATCCACGACGCTGCCACCCGCTGCCGCCCGCCGGTGGTTCCGGCCGGTATCTCCATGTTCGAATTGCGGGCGACCGCGGTCTGCGTGTTGTGGTCCAACACGCGCTGGATGGCGGTGCCACCGAGCGGGGGCAACTCGTGCCGGTGCCCGTCCGTGCCGGCGCACTGGACCCCGGCGGGTTCCCGTGTCACCCGCTCGGCGTTGGCCTCTGCTGCCTTCTCGAACGAGTCCTCGGGGTGGGACACCCGCAGGCCGGCGCCGTTGTCGGTGCCCGCCACCGGTCCGAACCGCTGTTGGACCACGTGGGTGAGCTCGTGGGCGAGCGTACGCCTGCCGGACGCGGAACCGGGGTCGTAGTGGCCCTGCTGGAAGGCGATGTGCGAGCCGGAGGTGTATGCCTGCGCGCCCAGGGCCTTCGACGCGGCATGGGCGCCGGCGTCGGTGTGCACCCGCACGTCGGCGAAGGAGGTGCCCATCCTGGCTTCCATTTCCGCGCGCACCCCCGCCTCCAGGGGCTGACCCGGCGTGCGCAGCACGTCGTGCACGGCCTTGTGCTGTGTCGCGGCCTCGTCCTGAATCTGCTCAACCATGCTCGTCACGGCGCTGTTGCCCACCCGCCGCTGGAGGGAGCGCAGGTCCGCGACCAGCGGACCTCCCGCCGGGCCGGCCGGTCCCTTGGCGGGCTCCGACCGCTCGGCCTCTCGCCCGCGGGACGGTGGACCGCTGCGGTCGGATTTCTGGTCGCGTCCGAACATGCGAGACTCCCTGTGGTACTCGCGACGGGGGTGGCCGGCAGCAGCCGGAGACCACGAACCTAACAACGGCCGGCCGCTGTTCACCTGGCCTGCGGAGGCACAGTCACGGGCAACTTCCTGCCCTTTCGGGCAACCGGGGTGGTGCCCGAATTCTCGAGTCCCGAACGCGCGGAGCCGGCAATGGTCGGCCGGTCAGCACCTTACGCGCTGTCCAGAACACCAACTCCGGCCCGAAATGCGCGACCAGCTCCGCATGCAGCAAACCGCACTATGCGCCACGCCCGCCTCCCGGAGCCCGGGGGTGTGCCACCAAGCCCGCTCCTTCAGGGATGACCACCCATCATGGCCGATTACCGGTATCAGCCAGGTGACCCCGCTGCGTGTGGTTGGCAGCGAGGTGTCACCGGGCTCTTCGCACCGGGCCGCCCGTCAGGCCGGCTCGTAGTGCCGGACGCCGTCGAGGTCCGCGCTGCGCAGCCGGCCCTGCACGGCGAGCAGGTCGAGGTGCTCGGCGGTCTCGATCACGGCGAGCATCTGGTTGAACGTGTCGAGGTATTCCAGGGCGTGCTGCCGGCGGGTCCAGGTGAGCAGCCCGGCCACCTGGTAGGCGGTCTCGGCGCCCTGCCCGACCGCGGCGGCGCACTGGTCGAGCCGGGTGCGGTGGTGCTCCAGCAGCTCGTCGATCCGGGCGTGCGCGCTGGCGGCGACCGGGCCGTGGGCCGGCAGCAGCCGCAGGTCCGGCAGCCGGCGCACAGCGGCCAGCGAGCGGAGGAACTCCCGCAGCGCCAGCTCGGGTGGCGCCGGCTCGAAGCCGATCGACGGGGTGATGTGCGGCAGCACGTGGTCGCCGGCGAACAGCAGGCCGGCGGCGGTGTCCACGAACACGAGGTGGCCGCGGGTGTGCCCGGGGGTGTGCACCGCGGTCAGCGTGCGGCCGGTCAGCTCGAACGTGGTGCCGTCGGCCACCCACTCGTCCGGGTACTCGTAGCCGCCGTTGAGCCGGCCGCGCTCGGCGGGCTGCGGGAGCATGGCCGCCAGCCGGTCGAGCAGCGGCCCGGCCCCGGCCGCGCGCAGCCGTTCCTCCTGGGTCGCCAGCGGGAGCTGGCCGGCGTCCAGCCGGGCCAGCGACGGCTCCTCGTGCGCGCCGAGCGCCACCCGGGTGCCCAGGTCACGGCGGATCGCCAGCGCCAGGGTGTAGTGGTCGCGGTGCAGGTGGGTCACCAGGAACTGGCGCACGTCCGGCAGCCCGGCGTCCAGCGCGGTCAGCGCCGCCTCGAGCTGCCGGCGGGCCACGTCCAGCGCCCAGCCGGCGTCGATCAGCACCAGCCGGTCGCCGTCCTCGACCACATACACGTTCACCGCCCGCAGGCCGTCGGTCGGCAGCGGGAGCGGTACCCGGTGCACGCCCGGCGCCACGGTGAACAGGCCCGGCTCGGTCCAGTCGTGGGCCACCGGGAAGGCGCGTGCGGTCACGACCGTAGGTTAACCGGCATTAGCCGGACTGTGCTTGAGTCGCCCGGTACCGCAGCCAGCGGCCGTCCGGGCGGACCGGCGGGCACGCGGGCGTCGGGTCCGGCCTGCGTCGCAACCAGCCCGCCGTCAGATCCAGCCCGCGTGCTGGGCGATCCGGATGGCCTCGATCCGGGTCCGGGCCCGGGTCTTGGTGACCGCCTTGGCCAGGTAGTTGCGGACCGTCCCGGTGCTGAGGTAAAGCTCGGCCGCGATGTCCTTGACCGGGGCGCCCTGGACCGCGCACCGGAGTACCTCCCGCTCCCGGTCGGTGAGCGGGTTCTCGCCGGCGGTGAACGCCCCGACCGCGAGCTGGACGTCCAGCACCGACTCACCCCGGGCCAGCCGCCGGACGTCCCTGATCAACCGGTCCGGCGGCACGTCCTTGGCGATCAACCCGACCCGGGGGACGAGCCGGGCCACCGCGGCGCCGATCTCCTGGAACGCCCGCCGCCCCAGGACCAGCAGGATCCGGGATCGCGGCAGCGACTCGCAGAGCGTGCGGCACAGCTCGCCGACCTCCATGCCGCCGGGCAGTGGCACCGCGAGCACGGCGAGGTCAGGATGTTCCCGGCTGGCGGCCCGCAACACCTCGTCCGGGTGGCCGGCCTCGGCCACGACCTGCAGGTCTCTCTCCTGTGACAGCACTGCGGACAGCGCCCCGCGCCACAGGTTGTCCTTCTGGGCGACAAGAATCCGGATCAATGTGTCCTCATCGATGTGTCCTCGAATGCCTGGGAATTCCGGGCACACCATTTACTTGTGGCGGGTCGCCTCATCAAGGGGCGCTGCGGCGGTCTATCCGGGCGGACACCGCACCGGCACGGTCTGCGGTCGAATGGTCAAGCCGGCGGACGGCAGACGCGACACGATCTCGGCGACGCTCCGGCGGTGGTGCCCGGGCACTGCGAGGCGGCAGCGAGGGAGCGTCGCGGCGCGAAACACCTGCGGAGCGCGTCGAACGAGGCGCCGGGCGGTCGGCTGGGTGACTGGGAGGGAACATCGCACTGGGTAACGAGCGACGAGCCGGGCGGTAACGCTCCGCGGGGAACGCGTCCCGGTGGGTGGGGTAGTGGGGCAACGTGGCCGGATGGGGTGGACGTGCCGCTCTCCGGCGTTTCGCCGATTGCGGGTGCTCCCACCGGAGCGGAGCCCGGGCGTCCGCCATGCCGAAGCAAAGGAAGAGTTTTCTACCCAACCGCCACCGGCCCCAAACATGCGATGTGCACAACTTGTTGGTGCGGAACCCATCGGTTTACCGACTGCTCGTGGGTATAGCCTGGCGGGGCCGCACCGCATTGTCGGGAAATGGGGCGGACCGGATCAACGGTATGTGCCGGCCGGAATGGTCGGCGACTTGCGAGGGCGAGAGGTAGGGCGCGTGTTTGATTCGGGTACAGACACCCTTTCCCGGCTGGAACCGTTCCGGCTGGCCGGTGTGCTGCGTACGCTGACCCGCCGGCACCACGTGCCGGGGGCGCAGCTCGCCGTGCACGAGGCCGGCGCGACGGTGGCCGTCGAGACCGGTGAGCTGGCGCACGGCACCGGCCGGCGGGTCACCCGGCAGGCCGCTTTCCCCATCGGCTCGGTCAGCAAGTCGTTCACCGCGAGCCTGGCGATGATCCTGGCCGCGGAGGGCGACCTCGAGCTGGACGTCCCGGTCGGGGAGTACCTGCCGGAGCTGCGCGACCTCGGGGCCGGATGCACCGTCGAGCGGCTGCTGAGCCACAGCGCGGGGTTCGCCGCGGACCCGGACGCCGAGGTGACGGACCGGGTCTCCCGCCGCCGCTACGTGCAGGAGTACTGCCGCCGCCGGATGCTCATCCAGCCGCCCGGCGCCGGGTTCTCGTACTCGAACCTGGGCTACGTCCTGGCCGGCCACCTGATCGAGGTGGTCACCGGGATGGGCTGGTCCGAGGCGATGGAGTCCATCCTGCTCCGCCCGCTGGGCATTGACCCGGTCTTCGTCAACGCGGCCGGTCCGAGCCGATCCGGCGGCCCAGCTGGGGCTGGCGGTAGTACGGCCGGCGGGGGTGGTTCGGGTGGGCCGGCCGCCAGGCCGGTCGCCACCGGACACTCGGTCCAGGTCACGGGCGGCCGGACCCGTCCGGTCCAGCAGTGCCTGTCCCTCGCGGAGGCGCCGGCCGGCGGCCTGGCGGTGAGCGCCGCCGATCTGGTCGCGCTCGGGCTGCTGCACGTCCCGCCGGGGATGCCCGGGCTGCTGCCGGCCACCGCCGCCGACCGGATGCGCCGCGCCGTCCCGGTCGCCGAGCGGTTCGACATCGCCGACGGGTGGGCGCTCGGCCTCGGGATCTTCCGCCCCGGCCCCGTCGAGTGGTTCGGCCACGACGGGAACGGCAACGGCACGGCCTGCTACTTCCGGGTCGACCCGGCCGGCGGCCGGGCGGTCGCGCTGACCAGCAACGCCAGCACCGGGTACGACCTGTGGCAGGACCTGCTCGACGAGTTCGGCCGCGCCGGCCTGCCGATCAGCCGCCACCGGTCCCGGACCTCGACCCGATCCGTGCCGGCCCCGGCCGGCTGCCCGGGCAGCTACCGCAACGGCGACCTGGAGTACGTGGTCTCCGGCACCCCGGACGGGCTGCTCCGGATCGCCGTCGACGGCGACCGCTTCGACCGGGTGGCCTGCCACGACGACCTGACGTTCTCGCTGCCGGACCCGGCCTCGGCGCACCGGGCGGTCACCGGCCGCTTCGTCCGCGACCCGGTCAGCGGGCGGATCGACGGGCTCCTGCTCGGCGGCCGGCTGGCCCGCCGCAAGGCCGCCCCGGCCCGCGACAACCGGTCCAGGCTGACCGCCTGAGCCACTATTCCCCCGCGGCAGCGCGCGGCCGGACCCGCTCCGGCCGGCTGCGGCGGAACAGTACCCGGCTGCTGGTTCCCGACTGGTACCACCGGAGCGCTGGATCAACTTCGGATGACCGAAGTGGCTGATCGCAGGCTCGCGGGTCGAGGGCCTCCCGCCGCATTACCGCAGGTCATGCGGCGAACCGTCCCGGTAGTACTCACGGCTCCCGGCTGACCGGTCTCCCAGGAAGGGATGAGAAATCGATGGTGGTCCGCGACGCGACTGAGCCGCTGATTTCGGAGGACGGGCACCGGCCGGTGCCGGCGGAATGGAATGACACCGGTGTCGAGGTGCCGGCGCTGCCGTTCGGAGAGCTGTTCGAGGCGCAGGTGCGGCGGTCGCCGCGACTTCCGGCGGTGGTGTTCGGGGGCTGGTCGCTGACCTTCGCCGAACTGAACGCCCGGGCGAACCGGCTGGCCCGGTTGCTGGTCCGGTACGGGGCGGGTCCGGAGCGGGTGGTGGCGCTGGCGTTGCCGCGGTCGGTGGAGATCGTGGTCGCCGAGCTGGCGGTGGCCAAGGCGGGGGCGGCGTTCCTGCCGGTGGACCCGGCCTACCCGGCGGACCGCATCGCATTCATGCTCGCGGACGCCGCCCCGGTGCTGATACTCGCCTCGAGCGGATCTGCCGGGACGCTGCCGGCCGCCGGGGCGGTGCCGAACGCGGGGGCGGTGCCGGCCGGCGCGGCAGTGTTGAACCTTGACGACCCGGCAACCGTGTCGGCGCTGGCCGGGATGCCGGGTGGTGACCTGACCGACGCCGAGCGGATTGCGCCACTGCGGTTGGCCCACCCGGCCTACGTGATCTACACGTCGGGGTCGACGGGCCGGCCGAAGGGCGTGGTGGTCCCGCACGCCGGGCTGGCCAGCTTCTGCGCGGCGGAGATCGAGCGGTACGCGGTGCGGCCCGGGGACCGGGTGCTGCAGTTCTCCTCGCCCAGCTTCGACGCCTCGGTGCTGGAGCTGTGCATGTCGCTGCCGGCCGGGGCGGCGCTGGTGCCGGCACCGCCGGGGCCGCTGCTCGGCGCGGAGCTGGCCGATGTGCTGGCCGCGCAGCTGATCACGCACGCGTTCGTGCCGCCGGCGGCGCTGGCCACGGTGCCACCTCCGGGTCGGTCGGACCTGCCCGAGCTGCGGACCCTGGTCGTGGGCGGCGAGGCGTGCCCCGCGGACCTGGTCGCCCGGTGGGCGCCCGGCCGGCGGATGATCCATGCCTACGGGCCGACCGAGGCGACCGTGGTCAGCACCTGGTCCGAGCCGCTGGCGGCCGGCGGCGGCGCGCCGCCGATCGGCCGGCCGATCGCCAACACCCGCGGCTACGTCCTCGACCCGGCGCTGCGGCCGGTGCCCGTCGGCGCGACCGGCGAGCTCTACGTCGCCGGCATCGGGCTGGCCCGCGGCTACCTGGACCGCCCGGGGCTGACCGCGCAGCGGTTCGTGGCCAACCCGTTCGACGCGCCCGGCAGCCGGATGTACCGCACCGGCGACCTGGTCCGCTGGACGCCGGCCGGAGACCTGGAGTTCCGCGGCCGGGTGGACGACCAGGTCAAGATCCGCGGGTTCCGGGTCGAGCCCGGCGAGATCGAGGCCGCCCTGACCGCGCACCCGGACGTCCGCCAGGCCGCCGTCGTCCCCAGCGGAGCCGACCCCGACCGCAGGCACCTCGTCGCCTACGTCACCACTGCCGCCACCGCTACCGGCGCCGGCGAACCGCCGACCCCGGCCGCGCTGCGCGCGTTCCTGGCC
>JBKOWA010000248.1:0-5009 GCA_046724155.1 Actinomycetota bacterium | reverse complement strand
CCACCAGGGCGGCCAGCGACAGCGCCAGCGACAGCTGGGCCCGC
The DNA here is from genome assembly GCA_046724155.1 of Actinomycetota bacterium. GTDB lineage: Bacteria > Actinomycetota > Actinomycetes > Mycobacteriales > JACQDL01 > JBKOWA01. The sequence continues at coordinate 4,965 of JBKOWA010000248.1, read as the reverse complement.
ATCTGGCCGCGCACCAGCGCCTCGCCGATCGGCGTCTGCGCGGCGATCTCGGCCTGCGGGGTGTGCCGCCCGCGCCGGTCGCGGGCGGCGTCGCCGAGCACCACCCGGACCCGCCTGCCCGGGGCGGCCGGCGGCTGGCCGCCGGCGGTCTCCGGTTCGCCGGCCGCCCGGGCGGGCGGGTCGCTGCGGGCCACCGGACCGCTCTGGAAGCCGGCGCGGTCTGCCGGACCCGCGTTCGGGGTACCCGGACGCTGCGGGGAGGGCGGCGTCATGACCGGCTGAGCCCGGTCTTGGCAGCACGCACCAGCCGGTCCTTCAGCTCCCTGGTGTGCCGCCGGCTGACCGGCAGCTCGCGGTCGCCGATCCGGACCACGTAGCCGCCCTGGGTCAGCCGCAGCTCGGTGATCAGCCACAGCGCCACCAGGTACGAGCGGTGGATCCGGACGAAACCGGCGTCGGCCCAGCGCTCCTCCAGCACCGCCAGCGGCACCCGGACCAGGTGCGAGCCGTCCGCGGTGTGCAACCGGGCGTAGTCGCCCTGCGCCTCCACCCAGCGCACCGCCGAGCGGGGCACCATCCTGGTCCTCCCGGCCAGCTCCACCGGGATCACCTCGTCGGCAGGCTGGGGGCGGGGCGCCGCCGCCGGAGCTGGCGCTGCTGCCGCCGCCGGGCCGAGCCGGGCCCCCTGCACCCGGCGCAGCGTCTCGGCGAGCCGCTCCGGGCGCACCGGCTTGAGCAGGTAGTCCACGGCACCCAGGTCGAACGCGTCCACCGCCCGGTCATCATGCGCGGTCACGAACACCACCACCGGCGGCCGGGCGAACCGGCTCAGCACCCGGGCCAGCTCCAGCCCGTCCAGGCCGGGCATCCGGATGTCCAGGAACACCACATCGACCTCGGTATCCCGCAGCACGCGCAGCGCCTCGGTGGCATCGCCCGCGGTGACCACCGAGCCCACCGGGCCGGCGGCACGCAGCAGGTACGCCAGCTCGTCCAGCGCCGGCGGCTCGTCGTCCACCGCCAGGGCGCGCAGCAGGCTCATTGCCCGGCTCCGCGCTCGCTCCGCATCTCGGGCCCGCACTCCCAGCCCATCAACCGGTCCGTAGGCAGGGCGGGACCTGCGATGCTCACTCGCTGTCGCCTCGCAGTGCTCATGAGGCTCGCACCCCGGCCTGGAACTTCGGGATCCGCATCGTGACCTTGGTGCCGGCCCCGGGAGCGGTCTCCACCACCAGGCCGAAGCCATCGCCGAACACCGAGCGCAACCGGACGTCCACATTGCCCAGCCCCACGTGCTCACCATCCTCGGTGCGGCGCCGCAGCACCGCCGGGTCCATGCCCACGCCGTCGTCCTCCACGCTGAGCAGGCACTCGGTGCCGGCGTCCTCGGCCACGATGGAGACGGTGCCGACGCCCGTCTTGGCCGCCAGCCCGTGCCGTACCGCGTTCTCCACCAGCGGCTGCAGGGCCAGGAAGGGCACCGCGATGGGCAGCACCTCGGGGGCGATCTGCAACCGGACCTCCAGCCGGTCGCCGAACCGGGCCCGCTCCAGCGTCAGGTACCGGTCGATGCTGCGCAACTCCTCGGCGAGCGTGGTGAACTCACCGTGCGACTGGAAGCTGTAACGGGTGAACTCGGCGAACTCCAGGAGCAGCTCACGGGCCCGCTCCGGGTCGGTCCGGACGAACGACGCGATGGTGGTCAGCGCGTTGTAGATGAAATGCGGGCTGATCTGCGCGCGTAGCGCCCGCACCTCCGCGCGCGCCAGCCTGGCCCGGGAGGTATCCAGCTCGGCCAGCTCGAGCTGGGTGCTGACCCAGCGGCCGATCTCCAGCGCGGCCCGGACCAGGCCAGCGGACGGCTCATGGTCGGCCGCCGCGGCCAACCCGCCGACGGCCCGGTCGGCGACCAGCAGCGGCACCGCGACCAGGCCGCGAACCGGGCACTCGGGGTTACCGCAGTCCAGGTCGGCGGCCGGCACCACCACCGGACGGCCGGCCTCCATGGCCTGCCGGGCGGCGGCCAGGCCGTCCACACCGTGTACCTCGCCGGGGCCCTCCCAGGCCAGCAGCTGCCGACTGTCGTACAGCGCCAGCACCGGGGTGTCGAGCAGCTTGCGCAGCTGCCGCAACGCGCGCTCCGCCGACTGCTCGGTCAGCCCGAGACGCAGTGCCGGGGCGGCCGCGTTGGCCGCGTGCAGCGTCTCGAAGGTGACCCGCTCGGCCGGCGTGGAGAACCCGCGGCGCAGCCGCAGCCGGTGTACCGCCCACCAGGCCAGGCACAGCGCGGCGAGCAGCGCAAGGACCACGGCGGGGGTACGCACGCCACGATCGTCTGCGCTGGGCGGCACGGTGGCAAGAAGTACCGAGCCCGGCTCGGACCTCGAGCGGGTGATTGCGGGCATATTGGTGCGTTGTCAGCGCAGCAGCTTGGACATCCGCCGGTCGGCCAGCGGCTTGCCGCCTGTCTGGCAGGTCGGGCAGTACTGCAGGGACCGGTCGGCGAAGGACACCTCCCGGACCGTGTCACCGCAGACCGGGCAGGGTAGACCGGTGCGCGCGTGCACCCGCAGGCCCGAGCGCTTCTCTGCCTTCAGGGTGGCCGCCCGCTGGCCGATGGAGCGGCTCACCGCGTCGCTGAGCACCTGCCGCATGGCGGCGTACAGCACTTCCACCGCGCCGGCGTCCAGCCGGGCCGCGATGGCGAACGGGGACAGCCTGGCGACGTGCAGGATCTCATCGGAGTAGGCGTTGCCGATCCCGGCGACGACCTCCTGGTCGGTGAGCGCACCCTTGAGCTGGCCCCGCTGGTCGGCCAGCAGCGCGGCGAACGTCGGCAGGTCGAGGTCCAGCGCGTCCGGTCCGAGCCGGGCCACCCCGGGCACCTCGGCCGGGTCGCGCACCACGTAGACCGCCAGGCCTTTCTTCGTGCCCTGCTCGGTCAGGTCGAAGCCGGAACCGTCGTCGAGGTGCACCCGGATCGCGATCGGCCCCTTGCCCGGCCGCGGCGGGGCCTTGGGCAACTCCTCCCGCCAGTGCAGCCAGCCGGCCCGGGCCAGGTGCGCGACCAGGTGCGGGCCGTCGCAGTCGAGGTCGAGGAACTTGCCGCGCCGGCCGGCCCGGGTCACGCTCAGGCCGGCCAGCGCGGCGATCGGTGGGTCGAAGGTCTTCAGGGCGCTGATCGCCACCACATCCACCCGGGCGACAGCATGGCCGACGGCTCGCTCCCGCAGGAACGCCGCCAGCGCCTCCACCTCGGGCAGCTCGGGCACGCTGCCAGTCTTACATGGCAGCCCAGCCGGTGTGGCAGCCCGGCCTCAGCGGCTGTGGCTTGCCATCCACTTCTGGTCGATCCACTCCTGGACGGTGGGCGCGTGCTGCGCCTCGTAGATCCACTCGGCACGCTGCTGCACGGTCCGCTCGAAGCGGCGCTCCCGGTACTGCCGCAGGCGGCGGAAGATGCTCGCCGGCGCGAAGGAACGGCCAACCCGCGTGGCTGGAGCAGTGTACATGACATTCCCTCCCATTGAACAGCGACTGAAACCCGGTACGGGTCAGGTGTTGCGATGGCCGCCGGTATGGGGGTTGCGTCGACCTCTCGCTGGGGTCGTGGATCGCGGGTTCGTGGATCGCGTTGACCTGGAGCAGGGGAACGCGAGGCTGGGTCGGCAGGCCGCTAGCGGCTGCCGCGCACGAGGCTCAGGAGCTCTTCGGTGTGCCCCTCGTCGTCGATGTTGTAGCAGTCGAGCAACGCGCGCAAATCATTTGTCGAGATGCCGACCGCGCCGGCTTCGATGCGCAGCATCTTGGACGGCGACCAGTCCATTGCTGCGGCCACCTGCCGCTGGGTCAGGCCGGCACGCTTACGTGCGTTGCGTAGCTCAACTCGGAGTTTCTGGCGGACCACCGTCCGCTCATCCGTCCGCATACTCGATCCTTTCTCTGCACCGGCGAACGGGCTCCGGCGCGGTATTCGGTGCGTGCGGGGGTACGGGGTCCGACCGGCCCGGTCGGTTGGACCCCGCCTCCTGGGTCTCCGCTAGTCCATGAACAGGCGCGGCGCCATGCCCTGAACAGCAAGATCAGAAACCACCGCAGTAGCGGCTACTAGCCACGGTGGCGGTCATCGGGACCGTGGCATGCCGGGCCGGCTCCCCGGACCAGCCCTGACCAAGTGGTCCCCAGATTGCTCACTGTCTGTGTCCACCCCCTCTCGGAGTGTAAATTTTGTTGCGGCTGCTACTAGCTGTGTGCCGGATCTCCCCGGAACCGGCACACCGCGATCCCCGTAGGAGAGATACTAAGACCCTGCAGACCGCGCTTTCGGGACGATGCACGATGCCGATACCCGCTTGGCCTTCTGCCGCCCCGGAGGATCTCAATGTGGTCTTCACCACATCAGGGGGACTCGTTCCGATGACTCGCACGGCGCCTGCGGGCGACCCGCCGCATGCACCTCGGCCAGTCCGCAACGCAGGAACTGGCACGCCGCCACTTGGCAGTCCGGAGGCTGGCGGGCATAATCGGAGCGGGGTATCCGCTGTTCATGTTCATGAGCGGCGCCGGGGCCCGCGGCGGCTACCGTGGTCCTCCGGACTCAGCGGCCCCCGCGGCCGGCGGTCGCGGGGGCCACCCTGTCGGCCCCGTCCCGAACCGGCCGATGGCCATCAGCACACCGGCGAACTGCTAGCAGTCATCCTGCCTCATACCGTCAGCTATCAGGCGAAACGCCTGCCTCCTGGATGCGCCCGGTGGTCCCGCCAGGCCGCAGGTCGCCCGCCGGCAGTCAGGTTGCCCCGACTTCGCCAGCCGGCGGTTCACTTGTGCTCCTCTGGTTCGCCAAGTGCTCCGCCGTGCCGACCCGTTCGAAATTTGCCATTGTGCACTAGGCAGACGGCCAGGTCGCTCGGCGGACGGATCGAACGGCTCGGCGGGACCGCCCCGAACGGCGACTTGACACCGGAC
>JBKOWA010000570.1:0-1417 GCA_046724155.1 Actinomycetota bacterium | reverse complement strand
GTGGTGCGACACCCGACGTGTTCGTCAGATTTGTCAGTATGTCCACGCAGCGATTCTTGAGGGCCCCGGTGAGCTTAGGAACTGTCAAGTAATAACGGTCTCAAATGGGTGTGAGCGCGGACGGATGCGGTAGTTCCAGTCGCCGTGGAACTCGTCCCGATGGAGGTTGACGCTGGCCAACTCGTCGTCGGTGACCTTGCGCCCCGTCGGGTAGGTGCGGTCGTCCAGCTCACACCGTACCGTCAGGCCGTTGCGCGTCGTGGTGGCCGCGATCAAGCTCACGATCACTTCGTAACTGAGCAGCGGCGTGCCCCGCCAGTTCTGCGTGATGTAGGAGCAGAGCCGATGCTCGATCTTGTTCCACTTGCTGGTGCCGGGTGGCAGGTGACAGACGCGCAGCTCCAGGCCAGACTCGTCAGCGAACCGCTGCAGCTCCCACTTCCACAGGCGCAGGCGTGAGCCGTTACTGCCACCCCCATCAGCGGTGATCAGGAGGCTGGTCGCCCCCGGGTACCTCAGGTGGCCCAGCGTCTGCCACCACTGTTGAATACTGGCCACGGCAAACGCGGCGGTGTCGTGGTCGATCCCGACCGTGACCCACCCCTGATTCTGGGCCAGGTCGTACACGCCATAGGGCGTCGCCCGCCCCAGATCCTTGTCCACGAAGTCGTGGACCCGCACCGACTCGGGCTGTCCCTTGGGGCGCAGTTCGCGCCCGCCATTCTTGAATGGGCCGACCAGCTCTTTCTTCTTGGCATCCACCGAGATGGACGGCTGCCCGGCGGCCACCTGCTGCTGCACCTGGTCGTTCAGGTATGCGAACTGCGCGTTCCGGTCCGGATGCTGGGTGCCCTCGAGCACTTTCCGATTGGCCTGCAAGCTGTACTCCAGCTCGTGCAACAGCTCCGTCACCACCTGATGGCTGACCTGGTACCCCTGCTGCTGCAGCTCCGCAGCCAGGTTCCGCACGCTCTTGCAGGTCCAGCGCAATGCCGATTCGGGATCGCCCCGGGTGGTCGGCTCGACCAACGCCTCCAGGGCGTCGCGCAGGCCAGGGTAGCTCGCGGTGGCCGGTTTTCTCCCCCCGCCCGGTCGCCGCACCCGCCCCTCCGGCAACGACGCCGGGGCCGCCAACTCGCTGATGCCCTGCCGAATCGCCCGCCGCGACACACCGGTCGCCCGGGCCACCGCCACCCCGCCGCCGCGACCGTAGGCCACGGCCTCCGCTGCAGCCACCAACCGCCGCATCCGCTCGTTCAGGACCGGCGCCAGCAACTCGAACCGCCGCTTGATCGCCGCTGCCGCCTCCATGACCCGAGAGTCTACCCGCCCCCGCAGGCGCCAGCTATCTCCATGCCATCACAAACACCCAACCGGCCACCTTGCTCTCTGGCACAGTTATTTCCTAGCAGTTCCT
>JBKOWA010000327.1:0-1580 GCA_046724155.1 Actinomycetota bacterium | reverse complement strand
GACGGATGCGGGTTCGGCGCCTTCACCTCGCGCCTCACGATGGCACCTGTTCGCTCCCGCGGGGCGCTCCGCTCCTCGCTCGCTGAGACACCGGTCGCCTCCGCGATCGCTCCGCTCCTCGCTCGCTGGCGCTCGCTGCCGTTCGTGGAGCGGACATGACCGCGCCCGCGACGGTCCGCAGACTCAGGGTGGCCGGCAGGTCCGTGGCGGCCGGCACGCTCGCGCTGGCCCGGAAGCCGGCCGGCCGTGCCTAGCCCCCGGTACCGCCCGCCCACCCCGCACCCGTCGGGGGCGCGGCCGCCGGACATCCCGGCCGACCGGCTGCCGGCGCACGTGTCGCTGGTGATGGACGGCAACGGGCGCTGGGCCAAGCAGCGCGGCCTGCCCCGGACCAAGGGGCACGAGGCCGGTGAGGCGGCGCTGTTCGACGTCATCGAGGGCGCCATCGAGCTGGGCGTGAAGTACCTGTCGGCGTACGCGTTCTCCACCGAGAACTGGCGGCGCTCGCCGGACGAGGTGCGGTTCCTGATGGGGTTCAACCGTGGGGTGATCCGGCGGCGGCGGGCCGAGCTGCATGCGATGGGGGTGCGGGTGCGCTGGTCCGGCCGGCCGGGCCGGCTGTGGAAGAGCGTGATCGAGGAGCTGCGCTCGGCCGAGCAGGAGACCCGGCACAACGACGCGATCACGCTGCAGTTCTGCGTCAACTACGGCGGCCGGGCGGAGATCGCCGACGCGGTGGCGGCCATCGCCCGCGAGGTCCGCGCCGGCCGGCTGGACCCGGACCGGATCACCGAACGCACCCTGCGCCGGCACCTGTACGCCCCGGACATCCCGGACGTCGACCTGTTCATCCGGTCCTCCGGGGAGCAGCGGACCAGCAACTTCCTGCTCTGGCAGGCGTCCTACGCCGAGCTGGCGTTCGTCCCGACGCTGTGGCCGGACTTCGACCGCCGGCACCTGTGGGCGGCCGTGCAGTGGTACGCCGACCGGGACCGCCGGTTCGGCGGCGCCATTCCCAACCTGGTGCCGGCGGCTACCGCGGTCGCCGACGAAGCGGCCGGGGTTGTCCACAGCCCCGTTGGATATCCACAGACTGGCGGCTGACCCCGGTGTCGGGCGGTTCCGCTGTGCCAGCATGTCGGACGTGACCGCTCCGACCAGCACGCACAGCCCGCCGCAGAGCCGCCCGGGCCGGCCTGCGGTGAGTTCCACCGCGGTGCTGGCCGGCCTGCTGGTGCTGGTGCTGCTCGCGCAGCCGCTGCTGGCCCGCCGGTTCACCGCGCCGGCCGTGCAGACCTGGGCGACGGTGTTCGTGGCCGTCTGCGTGCAGGCGATGCCGTTCCTGGTGCTCGGCGTGCTGGTCTCCGGGGCGATCGCGGCCTTCGTGCCGGCCGCGTTCTTCGCCCGCGCGCTGCCCCGCAACACCTACGCCGCGGTGCCGGTGGCCGGCGCGGCCGGAGCGCTGCTGCCCGGCTGCGAGTGCGCCTCGGTGCCGGTCGCCGCCGGGCTGATGGCCCGCGGCGTCACCCCGCCCGCGGCGCTGGCGTTCCTGCTGGCCTCCCCGGCGGTCAACCCGGTCG
>JBKOWA010000276.1:0-3927 GCA_046724155.1 Actinomycetota bacterium | reverse complement strand
GCGCTGACCCAGTGGCAGGTCGGTGCGGCAACCGGCGCCGCCGGCTCGGTGGGCAACGCCGGCCAGCTGATGGAGTACTACCAGCGGCTGGAGCGCGCGGCCGTGGCCGGCCAGCGGTGGTGGCTGGCGCTGCTCGCGGTGCTGCTGCTGGCCAGCGCCGCGGTGGCGGCGGCCGCGGTGGCGATATCCGTTGGGCGGTCCGGCGGGGACGCTCGCTAGCCTGGAGGTGCCGTCCGCCCGACACATTCCCCGGAGAGGTGCCGCCCGTGCTGGTGACCGGGTTCCTGGCCGGCCCGACGAACTGCTACGTGGCAGCGCCCGGGCCCGGTGAGCAGTGCGTGATCATCGACCCCGGGATGGGTGCGGCCGGCCCACTGGAGGAGCTGCTGGCCGAGCACCGGCTGCACCCGGTCGCGGTGATCCTCACCCACGGGCACTTCGACCACACGTTCTCCGTGCTCCCGGTCTGCCAGGCGCGGGACGTGCCGGCGTACATCCACCCGGCCGACCGGCACCAGCTCGCCGACCCGTGGAGCGGCATCGGCGTGCCGAAGGGCACGCCGCTGTTCGGCGAGGTGACGTTCGCCGAGCCCTCCGATGTGCTGGAGCTGGTCGACGGCCAGCGGCTGGAGCTGGCCGGCCTGCAGCTCGCGGTCCGGCTCGCCCCGGGGCACACCCCCGGCTCGGTGGTGTTCGGGCTGGCCACGGCGCTCGGCTCGCCGCCGCTGCCCGGCGTGGACGCACCCCTGATGTTCTCCGGCGACCTGCTGTTCGAGGGCTCGATCGGCCGGGTCGACCTGCCGGGCGGCGACGAGGACGCCATGTTCGACTCGCTGGCCCGGGTGGTCCTGCCGATGGACGACGCCACCATGGTGCTTCCCGGGCACGGCAACTCCACCACGATCGGCCGCGAGCGCAACACCAACCCCTTCCTGCGGATGGCCGCCCGGACCGCCCCGCGGACCGGCCTGTGACCCGCCCCTTGACCGGCCGGGGGCACCGCGACCGACCGGGCGGCACCGCACCCGCCCACCACACCGGACTGACCCGCACCACCGAGGAGACGCACCGATGATCCGCACCCACACTGCCGGCTCGCTGCGCGCGGACCACGCCGGGCAGCAGGTGACGCTGACCGGCTGGGTGGCCCGGCGCCGCGACCACGGCGGCGTGATCTTCATCGACCTGCGCGACGCCTCGGGCTACGTGCAGGTGGTCTTCCGGGAGGAGCAGGCGCACCACCTGCGCGCCGAGTACTGCATCAAGGTCGAGGGCGCGGTCACCGCGCGGCCGGCCGGGAACGAGAACCCCGACCTGCCGACGGGCGAGATCGAGGTGACCGCGTCCGCGCTGACCGTGCTGAGCGAGGCCGCGCCGCTGCCGTTCCCGGTTGACGGCGGAGGCGGCGACGCTGCTGGCAACACTGCCGGCGAGGACGTCCGGTTCAAGCACCGGTACCTCGACCTGCGCCGAGCCGAGCCGGGCAACGCGCTGCGGCTGCGCTCGGAGGCCAGCCGGATCGCCCGCCGGGTGCTGGACGAGGCCGAGTTCGTCGAGGTGGAGACCCCGTACCTGACCCGCTCCACCCCGGAGGGGGCCCGCGACTTCCTGGTGCCGGTGCGGCTGCAGCCGGGCAGCTGGTACGCCCTGCCCCAGTCGCCGCAGCTGTTCAAGCAGCTGCTGATGGTGGCCGGCCTGGAGCGGTACTACCAGCTGGCGCGGTGCTTCCGGGACGAGGACTTCCGGGCCGACCGGCAGCCGGAGTTCACCCAGCTCGACGTGGAGATGTCGTTCGTCGAGCAGCCCGACGTGGTCGAGCTGGCCGAGGCGGTCATCGCGGCGCTGTGGCTGGAGCTGGCCGACTACGACCTGCCCCGACCGCTGCCGCAGCTGACCTTCGCGGAGGCGATGGACCGGTTCGGCACCGACAAGCCGGACCTGCGGTTCGGCGCCGAGCTGGTCGAGCTGACCGGGTACTTCGCCGGCACCGACTTCCGGGTCTTCCAGGCCCCGTACGTCGGCGCGGTGGTGATGCCGGGCGGGGCGGACCAGCCGCGGCGGGCGTTCGACGGCTGGCAGGACTGGGCCCGCTCCCGCGGTGCGCGCGGCCTGGCCTACGTCACCTTCGCCGCCGACGGCACGGTGGGCGGCCCGGTGGCCAAGAACCTGTCCGAGTCCGAGCGGGCCGGGCTGGCCGAGGCGGTCGGCGCCGAGCCCGGGGACGCGGCGTTCTTCGCGGCCGGCCCGCGGTCGGCGTCTCAGGCGCTGCTCGGCGCGGTGCGGGAGGAGGTCGGCCGGCGCTGCGGGCTGGTCGACCCCGAGGAGTGGGCGTTCTGCTGGGTGGTGGACGCGCCGATGTTCGAGCCGTCGGAGGACGGCGGCTGGACGGCGCTGCACCACCCGTTCACGGCGCCCGCTCCGGAGTGGGCCGACCGGTTCCAGGACCACCCCGAGCAGGCCCTGGCCCAGGCGTACGACATCGTCTGCAACGGCAACGAGATCGGCGGCGGCTCGATCCGTATCCACGCCGCGGAGATGCAGCAGCGGGTCTTCGACGTGATCGGGCTGACCAAGGCCGAGGCGGAGAGCAAGTTCGGGTTCCTGCTCGAGGCGTTCAAGTACGGGCCGCCGCCGCACGGCGGCATCGCGTTCGGCTGGGACCGGATCTGCGCCCTGCTGCACGGCACGGACTCCATCCGCGAGGTGATCGCGTTCCCGAAGACCGGTGCCGGGCTCGACCCGCTGACCGGGGCACCGACCCCGATCACCGCCGAGCAGCGCCGCGAGGCAGGGGTGGACGCGGCCCCGCGGGCGACGCACGGGGAGGACCCGGGCACCCCGCAGGGTGTGGTCCGGCACACCTGAGCCGCCCGCTGGTGCACCATCGTCGTTGTGCTGCACCTGCGGATCATCTGCCCGGCCGACCGCGGCGCCGAGGTCTGCGCGCTGCTGACCGCCGAGCCCGGGGTAACCAACCTGGTGGTGCTGCCCGGCGCGGCCCGGCAGCCGGCCGGCGACGTCGTGATGTGTGACGTCGTCCGGGAGGCCGGCAGCCGGGTGCTCACCGCGCTGCGCCAGCGGGGCGTGGACGAGGACGGCTCGATCGCCCTGGAACATGTGGACGCCGCGCTGTCCCGGGCCGCCCGGGCCGCGGACGAGGCGGTGCCCGGGTACGGCTCGGACGCCGTGGTCTGGGAGGAGGTCGAGGCGCTCACCAGCGCCGAGTCCACGCTGAGCTGGACCTACCTGACGTTCATGACGATCGCGACGCTGATCGCCGGGGTCGGCGTGATCACCGACCAGCCGGTGCTGATCGTGGGCGCCATGGTGGTCGGCCCGGAGTTCGGCCCGCTCGCCGGGATGTGCGTGGCGCTGGTCCGTGGGCAGTGGACGGCACTGCGGCAGTCGGCCCGGGCGCTGCTGGTGGGGTTCGCGGTGGCGATAGCGGTCACCCTGGGGCTGACCGCGCTGGGCCGGGCCTGCGGCGTGGTCGAGCCGTCGATGCTCGACCGGACGCGCGGGCTGACCGCCTTCATCTCCCGGCCGGACGGGTTCAGCCTGCTGGTCGCGTTGCTGGCCGGCGCAGCCGGGATGCTGTCGCTGACCTCGGCCAGGTCCGGCACGCTGATCGGGGTGCTGATCTCGGTCACCACGGTGCCGGCCGCGGGCAACACGGCGGTGGCCCTGGCGCTGGGCCACGGTGTGATCGCAGTCGGCGCGCTGCTGCAGCTGCTGATCAATGTGGCCAGCATCCTGACGGCCGGCGTGCTGGTGCTGCTGCTCCAGCGCTGGGCCGGCCGCGGCATCAGGCGGGCCGCCGGCCGCACCGCCGGACCTGTCGGCACCCGGGACGGAGCGCGGCCGGTGGGCTAGGGCGACCGGAGGGCTGGGGCGACCGGTGGGCTGGGGCGGCCGGTGGGCTGGGGC
>JBKOWA010000527.1:0-1525 GCA_046724155.1 Actinomycetota bacterium | reverse complement strand
CGCCGATGCCCCGCACGGTGGTGCCGGTCGAGTGGTTGAGGTAGATCGCCTCGACGAGGTCGCTGGCGCGCACCTCCTGACCCGTTGGCGACGACCCGACGTAGAGCCGGTCGGCGGCGTCGTCGACGTAGAACGTCCCGGCCGTGACCGCGGTCCGGGAGCCCACCTGAACCAGCGGCTTGCCGTTGATCCACATCTGGTCGGGGTGCCCGGCCATCGGGTAGGCCGGGTCGATCATCTGGAAGTCCGGGTCGCTGTAGGACGGGGTCGAGGAATCGAACGAGGCGGTCCAGCCGTCGTGCCGCCACGCCGAGCCGTCCTGCACCCAGGAGCTGACCACCGAGCTCCCGTCCAGCCAGACCGCCTCGCCCGGCCAGTTCTGGATGGTCAGCCCCGGCTTGATCGAGTCGACCTGCACCCGCTCGTGGTAGGTGCCGCCGCGCAGGACGATGGTCCGCCCGGACGAGGCGGCCTGGACGGCCCGGCCGATGGTCCGGAACGGGGCCGAGGCGGTGCCGGCCGCCCCGTCGTTGCCGCCCGGCGAGACGGCGATCGCGTCCGCCGGGACGGGGTACCGGGTGGACCCCAGCGGGGGTGCGCCGGCCGTCATGATGGCCCGGGCCGAGCCCGGGGACGGGGCGGGAGCGGTGGTCGGAGCGGGCGATGTGGTCGGGGGTGGGGCGGTCGTGCTCGGCGCGGCGGTGGTCGTCGGCGGGGCGAGGGTGGGGCTCGGGGACTGGGTTGGCGCCGTCCGCGGGGCGCCGCTGATCGGACCCGGGCCCACCTGGTCGGCGGCCAGCAGCGAGGTGACCTGCAGCGACGTGGTCCCGACCTGGCCGGCGCCGGTGTAGAACCACATGCCGAGCGTGCCGGCCGAGCTGACCGGGTCGGTGCCGTCGGTGTACCTCGCCTGCCAGGCAGCCGGCTGGGCGGCGGTCGCCGGCCAGGCCGCGACGGACAGCGTCGGCGGGGACTGGCCGCTGACCGCGCCGGCGAGCGTCACCTGCACCCCGAGCGGCACTCCGGACGCCACGACGGTCTCGGTGCCGAGCAGCTGCTCGGCCCGACCGAACACGATCTTGGAGAACGACACCCGCAGCGACCGGTCGGCGGCCAGCCGGACCCGGGCCCGGTACTCCTGCTGCCGGCCGACCTTCCGCAGCGTGATCGTGGCCAGCTGACCGTTGCCCGCCGGGGCGGCCCGGAACACGACGTCTGCGCGGGCGGACACGTCCGCGGCGGACACTCCGGACAGCCACACCGACCGGCCGCTGCGCTCCGCCGGGAGCACGACCATAGCGCCTTCCGGCCGGACGGACAGGCCGGTCAGCGGCACGGTGGCCGCCCAGTCACCACCCACCGCGGCACTGCCCCAGCCGGCGGCGACCGTACGGACGAAGCTGTCGGCGGCCACGGTGCCAGCCTCGCCGGTACCGGACGCGACCGCCGCGGCACCGACCGCGACACCTACGGCGAGGACGCCGGCCAGCACGAGCCGGCCTCGCCTGCCGGCCCGGTGCCGGGC
>JBKOWA010000293.1:0-5211 GCA_046724155.1 Actinomycetota bacterium | reverse complement strand
GCCACACTTCGACCGGGCTGTTGGCAGCACGCGCCTGGGCCGCGGCCACCTGAAGCGCGGCGTACAGTGAGTAACCTCCACCGCCGACATCCGCCTTCCGGAACCGGCTCGCCATGTCCTGCAGCCGGCGATCCAGCACGGAGTCGCGCACCGCGGCATCGTCCTCCCGATCACCGCCCTGTAGTACTTCGAGGTCGAACGAGCCCACTCTGCGGGCCTGGCTGCCGACCGCAAAGACGGTGACCGTTCCCGCGTAGCGGGCCGACAGCTCGTGCACCCGGTCATGAAGTCCTTCCGGTATCACTCCCGGCGCCCGCGTGGTCTTCTCGCCAATCCATATCACCTGTCGACGCGGCGGCGCCGGCGAGCTGCCGAACGCAATGGCAAGAGCCGCTATCAACAGCACCACCGCGCCGGCGCCCGCGCTAATCCGCTTCATGGTCGTCCAGCCGCCGGCCGGGCCGTTGGTGGGCGATCCACTGTGGTGCCGCGGGCCGTAGCGGTTACGTGGATCGTACCGTGGCAGGGACCCATACCGCCCTTGTGGAGCGACGCCCCGAGAAGTGCCCTTCATATCCGCCGTTCCGGTTCTAGTTGGTTCGATAGCTGGTCCGCCGGTAGACAATACGGTCGCGCAAGCGGGCGCGAGAGCACAGCGGCGAAACTGACTCTTTTTGACCATGACGGCCAGCCAGCCGGAGCTATCCCGTGGTAGACCCCGCCAACAGCACCGCACCCCGCCGGCTATTTGAGCCCGAATCGCCGACGGACTGGACAAGGACTTGACAAACGCACGACAAATACACCGACGCGGTGCGTAACGCATTTGTGTGGCTGGGCCAGTCGGCGGAGCCAGCCGACGGAATGGCGCAAGCACGCACGATCAGCGCAATCAGGAGACTGCCGGCCATGCCGTGCGGGTGTGCGGGTGTGCGGGTGACAGTCTCCGCGTCTCTGTGCCGGCTGAGCACCCGCGTCATCGCCGCGATCGGTCGGCGCTCCGGGTGGATGGGAGGCAGGGCCGTGGCGGGGGCTGGTGCAGGCCGCCGTAGGTACGCTGGTGGCGCACGCTGCGCTTGCCCTGAGCTCCAGTGGTGGGCGAGGTAATGGTGGGCTGCCGTGGGTACGCTGGTGAGGTGACGATCGCGCCGGAGGGACGCAGGCTGCTTCGGTTGGAGGTCCGCAACGCGGAGACCCCGATCGAGCGCAAGCCGCCGTGGATCCGCACCCGGCTGCGCACCGGCCCGGAGTACACCGAGCTGAAGGCGCTGGTCCGGCGCGAGGGGCTGCACACGGTCTGCGAGGAGGCCGGCTGCCCGAACATCTACGAGTGCTGGGAGGACCGGGAGGCCACCTTCCTGATCGGCGGCGACCAGTGCACCCGGCGCTGCGACTTCTGCCAGATCGACACCGGGAGGCCGGCCGAGCTGGACCGGGACGAGCCGCGGCGGGTCGCCGAGTCGGTGGCCACCATGGGGCTGCGGTACGCCACGGTGACCGGGGTGGCCCGCGACGACCTGCCGGACGGCGGGGCCTGGCTGTACGCCGAGACGGTCCGGCAGATCCACACCGCGGTGCCCGGCTGCGGGGTCGAGCTGCTGATCCCGGACTTCAACGCGCAGCCCGAGCTGCTGGCCGAGGTGTTCGGCGCCGCCCCGCAGGTGCTGGCGCACAACGTGGAGACGGTGCCGCGGATCTTCAAGCGGATCCGGCCCGGGTTCCGGTACGAGCGCAGCCTGGAGGTGCTGCGCGCGGCCCGGTCGGCCGGGCTGGTCACCAAGTCCAACCTGATCCTCGGGCTGGGTGAGGAGCGCGGCGAGGTCAGCCGGACCATGCGCGACCTGCACGACGCCGGCTGCGAGCTGCTGACCATCACGCAGTACCTGCGGCCCAGCGCGCGGCACCACCCGGTGACCCGCTGGGTCCGGCCGGAGGAGTTCGTCGAGCTGCGCGCCGAGGCCGAGGCGGTCGGCTTCGCCGGGGTGCTGTCCGGGCCGCTGGTCCGCTCCAGCTACCGCGCCGGCCGGCTATACCAGCAGGCGGTCGTGGCCCGCGGCTGAGCGCCCGCCACGAAACCGGGCGGCCCATTCGCCCGACCACGACAGATGCAACTGCCGTCGCGCCCCGCGGCTGAGTACCCGCCACGGCATCTCTGCCGCGGCCGCCGGCCGATGAGCCGTCCGGCAGGCAATCGCCCTATGCTGGCGGCATGGCCAAGCAGACCCGAGCCGAGAAGAAGGCTGCCCGCAAGCAGCGCCGGACCGCGCGCCGGGAGAAGTGGACTCAGGTCTGGGAAGCATTCAAGATCACCCGAAAGCGTGACAAGGCGCTGATCTGGTGGATGCTGTTGGCGTTCGTCGGCGTCTTCGCGGTCATCTTCGCCGGTCTGACGCTGCTCGGTGTCTTCTGGCCGTTCGGGCTGGTGATGGGGCTGTCCCTCGGCGCGATGCTGGCGATGATCGTGTTCGGCCGCCGGGCGCAGCGGGCCGCCAATGCCGAGGCGGAGGGCCAGCCGGGCGCCGCCGCCTGGGTGCTGAACACCATGCGCGGCAACTGGCGGGTCACCCCGGGCGTCGCCGGCAACACCCAGCTGGACGCGGTGCACCGGGTGCTCGGCCGGCCGGGTGTCATCCTGGTCGCCGAGGGCTCCGAGCAGCGGGTGAAGAACCTGCTGTCCCAGGAGAAGAAGCGGGTCTCCCGGGTGGTGGGCGAGACCCCGATCTACGACATCATGGTGGGCAACGAGGCCGACCAGGTGTCGCTGCGCAAGCTGCAGTCCCGCGTGATGAAGCTGCCGCCCAACCTCACCGCGGCCCAGGTGAACGCGCTGGAAAAGCGACTGCAGGCGCTCGGCGGCTCGCGGGCCGCCATGCCGCACGCGCCGATGCCCAAGGGCGGCAAGGGCCTGTCCGGCATCCAGCGCACCATCCGCCGCCGTTAGGTAGCTTTGACTTCCCGGACTTTGACCTCCCAGATCAAGTCAGGAGAGTCAGTTCGGGTAAGCGCACCTGCACGAACACCCGTTGCCTTGACCTCCTACCCCTCACGGAGACGCATGGTGACGCGGGTTCGGGGTCAGGCGCGCAGGATGGTGGCGGCTCGACCGGCCGGGGTGGTCGTCGCGGCGAACCGGGTCCGCTCGGCGATGGGTGGCGCTGCCGGCCGGCGGTCGAAGATCACGAGCACACCGGCACCGAGGCCCAGCCGCTCCAGGTAGCCGTCGATCTGGGCGAGGCCCTCGGCCAGCGGGTCGGGCGCGCCGTCGCGCCAGACCTTCAGCTCGACCGCCTCCCGCTGCCAGGCCCGCTTGCCGTCCGGACCTTGATACGGCCAGCGGACGAGCAGGTCGATGCGACCGCGGCCGATCCCGTACTCCCGCTCCACGTGCCCGCCGCCGTTGACGATCCGCTGCAGGTAGCCCATCAGCACCAGCTGCGGGGCGACCTCGTGATACACCGCGCCGGAGGCCAGCACCTCGCCGTGCTCGCGCCAGAACGCGGCGAACTCGCGCAGCAGCTTGTCGAAGTCCAGCCGCCCGTCGGGCAGCACGAAGCTGCGGGGGTCAGCGACCACGTTCTCCTCGGTCTCAGCGCCGAGCACCCGCGCGATCACCTCGCGGTAGATCGGGTTGGCCACCCGCACCGGAGCGCGCGGCGCGACCAGCCCGAGGTCACGGACATACCGCAGGTCGTCGTCGTAGGGGTCGAACTGGGCCAGCGTCCCGGCCAGCACCGGCTGCAAGACCCGCAGCACCCGCGGCTCCACCAGCTTGGCCGCCAGCGAGTCCAGGTGCGTGGCGCGGGCCAGGATCAGCCGCTCCCTCGCCTGCTCCACATGGCTCACCGTGATCGGCTCGGCGGCGGGCACAGCCATCTCCTCGACGATCTCCGCAGCCAGCGCGTTGACCAGCCACGGCTGCCCCGCGGTCAGCTCCACCGCCAGCTCCACCGCCCCGGGTGTGAACTCCTGGCCGGTGTCCGCGGTGTGCTGGCCGTACAGCTGCCGGACCTCGTCCGGGGTGAAGTCGCCCACCCGCAGCGATTTGACCTTGATGTTGAACGGGCTGGCCGTTCCCAGCCGCGCCGGATCCCCGCCCGAGGCGGCCTTGTAGTCGCGAACGTCCCGCAGCCCGCACAACGCTACCGACGCCGGGAAACCTTCCGGCCGATCAGGGAACCGGTCGCGCAGTTGGCGCAACACGCTGACCAAGCTCGCCCCGCGTAACGCGTCAATCTCATCGAAGAACAACACCAACGGTCGCGGACACGCCCGCGCCCACGCCGCCAACGCCTGCCCGAGCATGTTCTCCGCGACCGCTTCCGGCCATGGCGGCGGGCGCAGCCCGGCCGGCAGGACCGACTCTGCCCGGTCCCGAATCCTGTCGAGGATGCCACGTTGCGCGGCGGCGTAGTTGTCGCCGGCTGCCTCACCGATCTCGCAGGAGAAGTGCAGCGCCGCGTGCTCCCCGGCGGCGGTCAGCTCCTCGGCCAGCGCCCGCAGCGTGGTCGTCTTCCCGGTCTGCCGGGGAGCATGGACCACGAAGTACCCCATCCGGGCGACCAGGGAGGGGGCCTCCGGCAGCCGCTCCAGCGGCGGGATCATGTAGTGATACCTGGGCAGGCACGGTCCCGTCGTGTTGAACCGGCGCCCCATCTGCCTGCACCTCCGCGACTCCCCCAACGGCCGTTCGGCTGCCACCTTATGGCACTGTGCCCGGCCGGCAGCCGTCAGCGCCCAGGCTTTGCGGCTCCTCCCGCGTGACCATGACCTGCGGACGCAGCAGGGTCAGCGCAGCCGGATGACCGCGGTGCCGGTGAGCCGGTCGTGCAGCCCGCGGCCGTCCCTGTCGACGATCACCGCGGGTACCAGCAGCATCAGCAGCAGGGTGCGCAGCACGGCCCGGCCGAGGCCGATCCGGCCCGGCGGGGCCACCCGGGTCACCCCCAGCCGGCACAGCGCCATGCCGGGGGTCTGCCCGAAGGTCGCCGAGAAGAACGCGTACTCGCAGCCGAACGCCAGCAGGCTCCACAGCCGGGGCATCTCCGGCGCCGTGAACAGGCCGGCCACCAGCGTGCACAGCAGCGCGTCGGCGGCGAACGCGGCGATCCGGGGCCCGGCGCCGGCCAGTGCACCCGGCCCGGCCGCCGGCAGGCCCAGGCTGGTCACCGCCGCGGCGGACCCGCCGGCCGGCCGGTCCGCGCGGTCCTGCGG
>JBKOWA010000420.1:0-3288 GCA_046724155.1 Actinomycetota bacterium | reverse complement strand
CTCGTAGCCCGATCCTGATCCGCAGGTGCCCCGGCTGCCTATGCCGTCGGGATGAGGGTGTGGGCTGTGGTGGTGATCGCTTCGGCGTCGATGCCGGCGGCGTGTAGCTGTTCTTGCGGGGTTGCCGAGCCGGGCATGTCGCGGACCGCTAGCTTCACCACGCGGGGCAGCGGTCCGGTCCCGGCCGTGGTGAACGCGTCGAGTACGGCGTCGCCGAGGCCGCCTTCGGGCCTGTGGTCCTCGACCGTGACCAGGCGACCGGTCTCGACCCCGGCCCGGTGCAGCGTGGCGGTGTCGACGGGTTTGACCGAGTACAGGTCGATCACCCGGGCCGGGACGCCGTCGGCGGCGAGCGTGTCGGCGGCGGCGAGCGCCTCGTGGACGGTGACGCCGGCGGC
Source organism: Actinomycetota bacterium (assembly GCA_046724155.1). Classification (GTDB taxonomy): domain Bacteria; phylum Actinomycetota; class Actinomycetes; order Mycobacteriales; family JACQDL01; genus JBKOWA01. The sequence continues at coordinate 2,890 of JBKOWA010000420.1, read as the reverse complement.
CACGATCGTGACCCGGTCGTCCGCGGAGTGGCGCAGCAGCTTGCTGCCGCCGATGGGGAACTCCTCGTCGGGGCCGTAGATCACCGGGGTGTCGCCGCGGGTGGTGCGCAGGTAGCTGATCCCGCTGCGTCCGGCCATGGCCTCGACCAGCCGCCCGGTCTGGTGGGCGTCGCACGGGTAGAGCACGGTGCTGCCGTGCACGGCCCGGAAGGCGGCCAGGTCCTCCAGCCCCATCTGGGACGGGCCGTCCGGGCCGATCGCCACGCCGGCGTGCGAGCCGACCAGCCGCAGGTCGGCCCGGCTGACCGCGGCCATCCGCACGAAGTCGTAGGCGCGGGTCAAGAACGCGGCGAAGGTTGCCGCGAACGGCACCCAGCCGCGGACCTGCAGGCCGACCGCGGCGGCGACCATCTGTTGCTCGGCGATGTAGCACTCGACGAAGCGGTCCGGGTGGGCGTCGGCGAACTCCTCGGTGCGGGTGGAGTCGCTGACCTCCCCGTCGAGCACCACGACCCGCGGGTGGTGGTCGCCCAGGGCCTTCAGCGCGGCCCCGAACGCGGTCCGGGTGGCGACCTTCTCACCGATCCGGTAGGTGGGCAGCTTCACCGGCTCCGGCTCCGGACGCGCCGGGGCGGCTCGCCGCTGCGGGCGGGCGACCCTGACACCCAGGTGGCGCGGCCCGCCGAGCTCGCCGATGGCCTGCTCGGCGTCCTTGAGCGGCTTGCCGTGGAAGCCCTCCCGATCCTCGACCGCCGCCACGCCCCTGCCCTTCCTCGTGCGGGCCAGGATCGCCGTTGGCCGGCCGGCGGACGCGGCGGCCTCGGCGTAGGCGGCGTCGATCCGCGCGGGATCGTGGCCGTCGATCTCGATGGTGTGCCAGCCGAACGCGCCGATCCGCCGGGCGTACGCGGCGGTGTCCCAGCCGTGCCGGGTCGGGCCGCGCTGGCCGAGGCGGTTCACGTCGATGATCGCGGTCAGGTGGTCCAGCCGCTCGTGGCCGGCGTGCTCGAACGCCTCCCACATCGAGCCCTCGGCCAGCTCGCTGTCGCCGCACAGCACCCACGTCCGGTACGTCAGCCCGTCCAGCCGGCCGGCCAACGCCACCCCAACACCGACCGGCAGACCCTGGCCCAGCGAGCCGGTAGCCACGTCCACCCAGGGCAGGCGCGGGGTCGGATGGCCCTCAAGGCGGCTGCCCCGGTCCCGGAAGGACATCAGCTCGCTGTCGCTGATCGCACCCGCGGCCTTGTACACCGCATACAGCAACGGGGAGGCATGCCCCTTCGAGAAGATCAGATGGTCGTTGCCGGCATCGTCCAGGGCGGTGAAGTCCATGCGCAGATGCCGGGCCAGCAGCACCGCCATCAGGTCCGCCGCCGACATCGACGACGTCGGATGGCCGGAGCCGGCCGCGGCACTGCACCGCACCGCGTCGACCCGCAGCTGCTGACCCAGCTCACGCAGGCTCTCGAGCTGATCAGACTGGCTCAATTGAACGGGCATACCACCCGGCGTACCCACTCCCCCGCCACCCGATTCACACGTCCTCGCAGCCGGCCCGGCACGAACCTGGTGGCCGACGCGTACCCGTCGGGGTCCTCGCCCCAGGAGGCCTCTGGACAAGTGGCGATCTGACGCATCGGCGACCGCAAACCCGCAGGTCAGCGCGTTGAGGATCCGGGCGCGGTCGAGTTGTTCGGCGGGCTCCCAGGGCTGGAAGGACGGGTGGGCCGCCGGCGCCTCCGCCGGGTGATGCCGCGCGGCGGCCCGGCTCATACCCGCAGCGGCGGCGCCGGATGCGCACCGGGTGTGCCGGCCAGGTCCCACACCGCCGCGAAGCCGCCGGGCTGGCTCAGCTCGTGCTGCAGGAGATCGAGCGCCTGGCGGGGTGTCCGCTGCCCCCGGACGGTCCGTGCCGCGATGGCGCCGCTGACGTTGGCCGCCGCGAACGACGTGCCGCTCCACTTCGCGTACCCGTGGAACGGCTCCAGCTTGCCGCTCGCGAGCGTGACCGCCGAGCTGCCCGGGTCCGTGCCCAGGTAGGCGCCCACGACGTCGGCGCCTGGCGCGGTCACCGTGATCCACGGCACCTTCGGGCTGAACTCGGCGATCTTGCCGACGGGAACGTCCGTGTGGCCCGGGGGGTAGGTGGCGCCGACCGCGACGACGCCCGGGATCGCCGCGGGGAAGGTCACCGAGTGCCGGGTGATCCCGTGTGTCATGTGCTCCAGGCCGCCGTGGTTGCCGGCGGCCGCCACGATGAGCATGCGGGTGCCGAGCCGCTCGATCGCCCGGCTGATCGCCAGCGGCGGCAGCCCGTCGGCGGTGTGGCAGCCGAGGGACAGGTTCAGGATGTCGATGCCGTCGTCGGCGAACTGGACCATCTTCGTCGCGGTGTTCCACAAGGTGCTCCGGCCGGTCTCGTCGAGCACCCACCGGACGTGGAGTTCCGCGGCCGGTGCCTGGGCCAGGACCAGGCTCGCGAGGAACGTGGCGTGCCCGGCCCGGAACGGCAGGGCGGAGGACGGCGACTGGAGAACCGCGTCGGGGTCCTCGGCGATGAAGTGGCCTTCCAGGTCGGGATGCGGCCACAGCTTGGTGTCCAGGATCCCGACCCGCACACCCTCCCCGGCGGTCGGGGAAGGGTTCACCGCGGGACCGCTGTCGGCCGGTACGGGGTCGGTGAACGCGGACAACGACTTAGGCTGCGGTAACCCGGTGACGCCGCCGACGACGTGACCGAGAACCCGGTTCTTGCCCATCGCCGGCGTCCAGCCGCCGTACCTCCCGGCGATCGTCCGCCGGACCTCGAGAAGCACGGCGTCCAGGTCCAGATCGGACTCCGGCTCGCCGCGGCGCCGGGGCTCGGAGACACCGAGCAGCGTGAGAC
>JBKOWA010000270.1:0-4821 GCA_046724155.1 Actinomycetota bacterium | reverse complement strand
CAACCCACTCCGCCCAGGCGCGGTCGACCTCGGCGTAGGAGACGAAGAAGTCACACCCCTCCCGGAGATGCCACGGCCCGCCATGACCCGAGCGTTCCACAGCAGCCGGCCCGGTCGCGACGGCAACGCGGCCTCAAGGTGCCGTACCAGGTGCTGGTACGTCGGCTGCCGGAGGAAATGCCGGGGGGCCAGCGGTGACCGCCGGGCAAGCCTCACTGACCGCGGCCGTGTGGTGGGCCGACTGCGAGCTGTGCGAGACCTTCCACGACGGGCCACACCCGGACGAGGACGCGGCGCTGCAGGCTCAGCCGGCCGGCATTGAGGCCCTCGACCAGGACGCGGTGGCAGCGGTGGTCCGCGCCGCGGCAGCGGCGTTGCTGGCGGCCTGGCCGGAGGTGGACACCACTACCGAGCTCGGGCAGGTGCTCTGCGTGAACGCCGCCATCCTGGCTAGCCGCCAGACCGAGGCGTTGTGGCAGCCTGACGCTCATGCGGTCCTGTTCCGGCCCGGACGCAGCCTCGGAAGAGCCGGCCTGGTCACCAACGTGGCCGCCCGCAATGCCGAGCTCGCCAACACCGCGGCACAGCGGCTGGGTGTGGACCACCCGGACACGCCGGCCATCCGGCACGAGCTGGCGTACTGGCGGGGGATGCGCCGGGCCGCCGGGCGTGCGGCGGCCGCATTTTAGGTGTTGCTGGCCGACTGTCTGCGGGTGCTCGGTGCGGACCACCCCGACACGCTGACCACCCGGCACAACCTGGCGCGGTGGCGGAACAAGGCCGGAGACGCAGCCTGACCGGCAAGATCGAGTCAACGCCAAGAGACCATCGTTCGTGGATGAAGTACGGGCCATCGGGAGGGCGGCGTCCAACAAGACTCCACCTGCGAGGTACTGTGACTGGCTGGGAGGGATCTTGAAGTACGAACCGAACGCCAAGCACAAGGAGCCCTGGCAGCGCGGGGCCCGAGGGTTGCTGTGTCCGCGCCATGCCGATGGTCCGTCCTTGCTCGCATCCAGCGAGGCTGATCCTTCCAATCCGAACAAGCGTTACGCTACCGATGGCACGCGCGCATACTGTGCTCATGCGCACGCGCCGGGCCGCTGGCACGGCTTCCCGGTCGAGTGGCGGAGAGTGCCGGCAAAGCTGCGCACCGACTGGCTCGCACGTGGGCTGGTCAGCAAGCGCAGCGTGCAGGAGAACTGGTGAGTGCCATGGAGATGGGCAACTGGGAGATGCAGGCTGGCGATCCCGCGGTATTCGCTCTTGCGCTCGGGTTCGCTGCCAATCCGCACGGCGACAGTGACCGGGCGAGCGTCGAGGAACGTGCGTCGTGGGGATACTTCTCGATCTGGGCGGGTGGCGAGAACCTTTGCTCCCACGCCGAGCAGGGCGAGGTGCTGCCGTCGGTGCACTGGTACATGGTCTCGCTGATCGAATGGTTCGCCGAACACTGGGATCCGCTGCTACACGAGGAGCGGCCGGCTCTCCGGAACGCCGGGTTGTCGGCGGCGGAGTCGGCGATGCGTACCAGGGTGCCGCCATTGTCGCTGAAAGATGTGGACGAGTTCCGGTGGCTCGATGAGTGGGCGAGCTGGTGGAGCCGGCACAGTATTCGCGCCGGTATGGCGGGAGGCGTCTTTCCTGACCTGTATTTTCGGCGCTACCGAGACCTTGTCGAGGTGTCAACGGGCGCGGAGCCGCCTGCGGGCGTGCCGGAGCATGTCTACTTCCTGACCCCCAATCGAACGCACTATGTCGATCCAGTTCCTGTTGCCGGTTCTGTCTACGCTGTCTTGACGGCTGCCACCCAGGAGCTCGGTCGCCGACTCCCCGGCTCCGACCGAGTTGCCCGCCTCGCAACCCGCCTGCAGAACCTGTCGTCGGCCGAACGTGTGCCGCAGCGGATGGCATGGACGGTTGGGCTGGGTGCCGAGTTCGACCGCTACCTGGAACTACAGGCCGAGGTCGAGGCCGCGCTCGCGCCAGTAGAGGCCGATGTACGTCACGCTCTAACGGGGCCTGGCAGGGGTTCGGACCTGCTTGCCTACGGCACGGTGTCTGCTCGGCTGCTATATGGAGCCTTCAGTCCGTCCACGGTGACAGCGGACGTCATAGAGATCGCCAGGCGGCTTGCAGATAACTTCGTCCCGGACGCCACCCGGTGGCTCGGAGCGCTCGAAGTCGACGAGCTTCGCGCCCTGGAGGTGACGACTCGACAGCTCACCCCCGGCGAGCAGGGAAGCCGGCTCGGTGAACGGGCCTGCGAGGTGCTGGCAACACCGGCCGAGTCCTGGGCCGATGTAACCTGGGTCGATATACGCAGAGCGTTGGCGGACCTGGGGGTGCAGGTGTCGCAGCTTGAGCTGTCGGACGAGAGTATCCGGGCAATCTCCGTCTTCGGGCGGACGCAGCGACCGCACATCCTGCGCAACCCCAGAACGTTCTGGGGTACGAGCTCGCCGGTGGAGCGGTTCAGCCTCGCGCACGAGTTGTGCCACCTTCTCCTCGACCGCGAATGGGGTGACGAGCTCGCCGTGGCAAGCGGTCCCTGGGCGCCGCTAGCTATCGAGCAACGGGCAAACGCCTTCGCGGCAGCATTCCTCATGCCTTCGTGGCTCCTTCGTAGGGCTATCGCCGCCCTGGAACAACCGCTAGACGACCCCGAGTCGATATCAGCCCTCGCCGGGCAGCTCAGGGTCAGCGTGTCCTCTCTCGTCGATCGGCTCTATAACCTTGGCGAGATCACGGTTGAGGACCGCATTCGCTTGCGGGGTCCATGAAGCGTGGAGACGCACGGTGTAGGTGGCGCGCTGCCGGAGAACCGTATGCGCGGGCGCGACCCGGCCTGCTGGTGCCCTGGACCAGCCTTGCCACGCCGACGTGCTGCGCGTGGTCAGCCGGGGCGGCGCCGCCGGTGGGCGGGGCGGAGCGGGTTAGCTCGGTGGCTCGCCGGGGCGGCGGTTGCCGTAGGCGTTGCGGTGGATCCGCTGGGCGCGGTCGAGGAAGGTGGCGTGCTCGCCGAGGTCGGAGAGGACGCCGGCGAGGCTGATGGCCACGGTGGCCGTCCAGGGGTGGTCGGGACCGTAGGCGGTCGCCCTGATCCGCAGCGCCCGTTCGAGCAGCGGCCGGGCGGCGGCCGGACCGTCCAGGAACCGCACCGCGTCGGCGAGCCAGAGCAGGTCATTGGCGGTGAGCCGATGATCCGCACCGTAGAACCCCGCCCTGATCCGCAGGGCGTGCTCCAGCATCGGCCGGGCGGCGGCGGCTTCGCCGAGCTCGGTGAGCGCGCGGCCCAGGGGCCCGAGGGCGTGGGCGACCGCGGGTGAGGCGGCCCCATACGCGCGTTCGCGATGCTCAGCGCGCCTTCCTGCAGCGGCACCGCCGCGTCCGGTTCGCCGAGATAGATCAGCGCCCAGCCGAGAAGCTGGAGCGCCACGCCGGTGTCGGGGTGGTCGGGGCCGCGGGTTGTGCCGAGGATGCGCACGGCGCGCTCCAGCATCGGCCGGGCGGCCGGCTCCTGGCCGAGTTCGGAAAGGACCTCGGCGAGCCGGGTGAGAGCAGTCCCGACCTCCGGGTGCTCGGGCCCGTGCCGGTCCTCCCGCAGCCGGAGCACCCGATCGAGCAGCCGGCGGGCCGGTGTGTAGTCGCGTGCGAACAGGTAGATCTGGCTGGCCGCGCGTTCGAGCAGCCAGGCGGTGTCCGCCGCTGCGTCCGGGGCCTCCGCCTGCGGGTGGTCGGTGGCGGTGAGGACGTGCGGGAGGAGTTGGCTCCACCGTGGCCAGCTTGCCGGCAGGTGCGGGTCGTCGGGTGGTTGACGTCCTCGGCGTTGTCGAGGATCAGCAGCCACCGGCCGCGTTGGCGCAGCTGGGCACGCACCGCCCGGATTGTCGCTTCGGCGTCCAGCATGGTCGGCACGTCGAGCTCGGTGCCCAGCGCGGCGAACTGGCCGGCGAGCAGGCCGGGGTTCTCGGCGTCGATCCACCACGCCAGGTCGTAGTCGGCGGCGTTGCGGTAGGCGTACTCGATCGCGGTCTGGGTCTTCCCGACGCCGCCCATCCCGTGCACTGCCTGGACGGTCGTTACCGGCCCGGCGACCAGGCTGGTGCGGATCTGCTCGAGCTCGGCGGCCCTGGCGACGAACCCGGGGTTGCGGGGCGGCAGGTTACAGATCGCCGGCAGCTGGCCCAGGGGCCGGCCGGCCGTGCCATCCGGGGCCGTGCCATCGGGGTCAGGGCCGGTCGGCCCGGCCGTGCCGGCCGGGTGCACCCCGGTGGGGAACATCGGCTGGGTCACCGGCTTGGCTCGTCCGGAGACCACGCTGGAGACCGCTGACCGGAGCCGCTCGCGGGCCACTGCCTCGGTTACCGCGAACACGTCGATGCTGACCACGGTCGCCAGCAGCCCGGGCCGGGGGATGTCGGCGACCCGCACCACGACCAGCTTCCGCTGCTCGCCCAGCGGGTCGGCCCGCCACGCCGCCTGCCACTCCGCCGTGCCGTAGCCCGAGGCCAGGTACCCGGGCGACAGCACGACCACCGTGCGGTCCGCCCGTTGCACCGCGTCGTGCATCTGCTGGACCCAGCTCACCCCCGGTACGACGTCCCACGCCTGCACCAGAACGCGGTACCCGGCATCTTCGAGCTGCCACGCAACCCACTCCGCCCAGGCGCGGTCGACCTCGGCGTAGGAGACGAAGAAGTCACACCCCTCCCGGAGGTGCCACGGCCCGCCATGACCCGAGCGTTCCACAGCAGCCGGCCCGGTCGCGACGGCAACGCGGCCTCAAGGGTGCCGTACCAGGTGCTGGTACGTCGGCTG
>JBKOWA010000177.1:0-5056 GCA_046724155.1 Actinomycetota bacterium | reverse complement strand
CACCCGAGGTCGCGGATCCCTGAGCCGCGGATCGCCTCCGGATCCACGGTCACCCGGGCCGCGGTCACCTGAGCCACGGTCGCGCTGGGACCGAGGGCCACCCGAACGCGGGTCGCCCGAACGCGGGGTGGCGCGCGGGGTTGAGCCGGGGCACGTAGCGGGTAAACCGGCCGGGGTGGTGTGGCGTCGGGAGGGGTAACCAGGCCGGTAGGGTCGACCTGCGCCCGTTGTTGGGGCGGCGCGCACCGGACTGACCATGGCTCGCTCAGTCGGAGGGGTTTCCGCGCATGGCACGTTCTTCCCTGTCGTTCCTCGGCCGCGACATGGCAATTGATCTAGGTACCGCGAACACGCTGGTCTACGTCCGGGGACGCGGGATCGTGCTGAACGAGCCGTCCGTGGTGGCGATCAACATCAACACCAAGGAGATCCTGGCGGTCGGCTCCGAGGCCAAGCGCATGATCGGCCGCACCCCCGGCAACATCGTCGCGGTGCGGCCGCTGAAGGACGGGGTGATCGCCGACTTCGACACCACTGAGAAGATGCTGCGGTACTTCATCCGCAAGGTGCACCGCCGGCGCTACCTGGTCCGCGGGCCGCGGGTGGTGATCTGCGTGCCGTCCGGGATCACCGACGTGGAGCGCCGGGCGGTGAAGGAGTCGACGTACAACGCCGGCGCCAGCCGGGTGCACATCATCGAGGAGCCGATGGCCGCCGCGATCGGCGCCGCCCTCCCGGTCAGCGAGCCGACCGGGAACATGGTGGTGGACGTCGGCGGCGGAACCACCGAGGTGGCCGTGATCTCCCTCGGCGGCATCGTCACCAGCCAGAGCATCCGGATCGCCGGCGACGAGGTGGACGCGGCGATCATCAGCTACGTCAAGAAGGAGTACTCGCTCATGCTGGGCGAGCGCACCGCGGAGGAGATCAAGATCGCGATCGGCTCCGCGTTCCCCACCGCCGAGGACAGCCATGCCGAGATCCGCGGCCGTGACCTGGTGACCGGCCTGCCGAAGACGATCGTGATCAGCGCCGAGGAGGTCCGCAAGGCCATCGAGGAGCCGGTCAACGCGGTCGTCGACGCGGTGAAGACCACCCTGGACAAGTGCCCGCCGGAGCTGTCCGGAGACGTGATGGACCGCGGCATCGTGCTCACCGGCGGCGGTGCCCTGCTGCGCGGCCTGGACGAGCGGCTCAAGCACGAGACCGGGATGCCCATCATCGTGGCGGACGATCCGTTGCAGTCCGTCGCGCTCGGCTCCGGGCGCTGCGTGGAGGACTTCGAGTCGCTGCAGCAGGTGCTCGCCGCCGAGTCCCGCTAGCGCCGCCGCATGGCTCGCAGACCGAGCCGCCGGCAGCGCACCGCGCTCATCGCGCTGCTGCTGCTGGCCGCCGCCCTCATCACCCTGGACGCCCGGGGCACCGCGTTCGGCGGGCTGCGCTCCGGTGCCGAGAACGTGTTCGGCCCGGTGCAGCGCGGACTCGCCACGATCTTCGGCCCGGTCGGGCGGTTCCTCGGCGGGATCCCGCACCTGGGCAGCAACCGGTCCGACATCGACGCGCTGCGCCGGGAGAACGACGACCTGCGGCGGCGGCTGGCCGAGCAGGCGCTGAACCAGTCCCGGTCCGACCAGCTGTACCGGCTGCAGCTGCTGTCCGGGCTCGGCGGCTACCGGGTGCTGCCGGCAAAGGTGGTCAGCCTCGGCCCGTCGCTCGGTTTCGAGTGGACGGTCACCATCGACGCCGGCTCCGTGGACGGTGTCCGGCCGGACATGACGGTGGTGGCCGGAACGGGCCTGGCCGGCCGGGTCAAGCAGGTGGGCCGGACCACCAGCCTGGTGGTGCTGGCCGCCGACCCGGGCACCAAGGTGGGCGCCCGGGTGGCCGGGTCGAGCGAGCTGGGCCTGGTCGCCGGGAACGGCACCGGGCCCATGGGGCTCACCCTGCTGAACCCGAACGCCCAGGTGCACCCGGGTGACCGGCTGGTCACCGGCCCGTTCGGGGAGTCGACCTACGTCGCCGGGGTGCCGATCGGGGAGATCGTGTCGGTCGGCGGTGACACCGGCGGCGCCGGCCCGCGCACCGCCACCGTGCGGGGGTACGTGAACCCGAGCCGGCTGGACGTGGTCGGCGTGGTGCTGGTCGGCCCGCGGACCGACCCGCGGGACGCCGTGCTGCCGGCGGTGCTGCCCCCGCCGCCGAGCCCGACCACGACTGCTCCGCCCACCGGAGGGCCCACCGCGACCGGCACCGTCACCCCGACCGGGGCAACCGGACCGACCAGCCCGACCGGCGGGACCAGCCCCACCGTGTCGGGCCTCATGGCGCCGGCCGGCCCGACCCGCCGGAGCGCGCCATGATGCCCCGGGGCCCGGGGCTGGACAGCGGCCCCGGCGCGACCGGCATCCGGGTCTTCGCGGCCGGGCTCGGCATCGCGCTGGCGGTGGTCCTGCAGGGCACCCTGGTGGCCCGGCTGCCGCTGCCCGGCGGCGCCCCCAACCTGGCCGTGCTGCTGGTGGTCGGCGTCGCGCTGGCCGCCGGGCCGGGCGCCGGGCTCGGCTGCGGCTTCGTCGCCGGCCTGGTGATGGACCTGATGTCCGACCACCCGGTCGGCGTGCTGGCGATCTGCCTGACCGTCGTGGGCTTCGCGGTCGGACTGCTGGACGCGGACCCGGACCGCAGCGCGTTCTGGCCCATGGTCGTGGTCGCGGTGGCCGCCGCCGGCACCCAGCTGGTGTTCGCCGCCCTCGCCGGGCTGCTCGGCGCCGGGGCCGCGGCCGCGGTGCACAGCCTGCCGGCCTCGGTCGGCTACGACGTGCTGCTCACCCCGTTCGTCATCCCGCTGGTCGCGGCCGCGGAACACCGGGTCCGGGGGGCGCGATGACCGACCCGGGCTCGTTGCGGCTGTTCGCGTTCCGCGTGCTGGTGATCTCGCTGGTCCTGACGCTCGGCGCCCGGCTGTACTACCTGCAGATCCTCGGCAAGGAGAAGATCACCCAGACCGCCACCAGCCAGCACGTGCGCGAGGTGGTGATCCCCGCGCCGCGCGGGGCGGTCGTCGATGACCGGGGCCGGGCGCTGGTGCGCAACCGGTCCTCGCTGGTGGTCACCGTCAACCGCAGCGTGCTGCTCGGCCTGGACGACGGCGGCAAGGCGGTGCTCGCCCGGCTGGCCGGGATCGTGCGGATCCCGCCCGGGCAGCTGGCCAGGATGATCACCCCGTGCGCCCGGGGGGTGCCGAAGCCGTGCTGGCGCGGCTCGCCGTACCAGCCGGTGCCGGTGCTCACCGACACCACCCCGGACGTGCTGCTGAAGGTGTCTGAGCACGCCGAGGACTTCCCCGGGGTGGACGCGCAGCTGGAGACGCTGCGCGAGTACCCGGGCCGGACGGTGGCCGCGCACCTGCTCGGCTACGTCGGCCCGGTCACCCAGCAGGAGCTGGACAACCAGGCCGCGGCCGGGCGGCAGACCTACCATCAGGACGACCTGGTCGGCCGGGCCGGGATCGAGCGGCAGTACGACCAGCCGCTGCGCGGGGCGGACGGCATCCGCCGGGTGCTGGTGGACAACCGGGGCACCGTCACCGGGCTGGACTCGCAGAGCCCGCCCACCCCCGGGTCCACCCTGGTCACCAGCCTGGACACCGACCTGCAGGCGCTGGTCGAGAAGACCCTCGCGGACGGCATCAGGGCCAAGCGCGCCGAGTACGACTACAAGAACGGGCGGAAGTTCGCGGCCCCGTCCGGCGCGCTGCTGGTGCTCGACCCGAACACCGGCCGGGTGCTCGCGATGGCCAGCTACCCGACGTACGACCCGACGGTGTTCGTCGGCGGGATCTCCAAGGACGAGCTGGACCGGCTCACCGACGAGCGGTCCGGGGTGCCGCTGGTGTCCCGCGCGGTGGCCGGCCAGTTCGCCCCGGGCTCGACGTTCAAGTTGGTCAGCACGTCCGCGGACGTGATGAACGGGCTGGGCAGCCTGTCCGGCCAGTACGGCTGCCCGGCCAGCCTGCAGGTCGGCAACCAGACGAAGACCAACTACGACTCGGAGAGCCTGTCCGGGTCGATCGACTTCCGCCGGGCGCTGGGGTTCTCCTGCGACACGTTCTTCTACCAGTTCGCGATGAACGCCTGGTACACCGACCAGGCGCTGGTGGACCGCGGCCGCAAGCCGCACGAGTACCAGCAGGCGATGGCCCGGGCGTACGGGTTCGGCAGCGAGCCCGGCATCGACCTGCCCGAGGGCGAGCAGACCACCGGCCGGATCCCGGACCGGGCCTACCTGCAGCGACGCTGGGAGGAGAACAGGGCGCAGTACTGCGCGAACGGCCGGCGCGGCTACCCGGAGGTGACGGACCCGGCCCGGCGGGCGTTCCTGACCGCGCTGGCCCGGGAGAACTGCAGCGACGGCTGGCGGTTCCGGATCGGTGAGGCCGCGGACAACGCGATCGGGCAGGGCGAGGTCACGGTCAGCCCGCTGCAGCTCGGCCTGGCGTACTCGGCGCTGGTCAACGGCGGCCGGCTGTTCCACCCGACGATCGCCCGCGCGGTGGTCGGCCCGGACGGGAAGGTGGTCCGCGAGATCACCCCGAAGCCGGCCCGCCGGGTGCCGGTCAGCCAGGGCCTGCTGCGCTACATCAAGGACTCGCTGGTCTTCGGCCGCGGCCTGTCGGTGTCCGGGCACCTCGCGTTCGACGAGGGGTTCCCGCTGGACCGCTACCCGGTGGCCGGCAAGACCGGCACCGCCGAGGTGTTCGGCAAGCAGGACACCTCGTGGTTCGCCTCCTGGGCGCCGGCCGACCACCCGCAGTACGTGGTGGTCGGGATGATGGAGCAGGCCGGCCTGGGCTCGAAGGGCGCCGCCCCGATGGCCCGCAAGGTGTACGAGGGGCTGTTCGGGATCGGCCGCAAGCCCGTGTACCCCGGGGCGAAGACGCCGACCGCGCTGCCGAAGATCACGCCGCTCGGGGTGGGTGGACCGAGCGCGTCGCCGACCCCGAGCGGGGCGGCCCCGGGTGCACCGACGCCAGGTGCGCCGGCGCCGGGCAGCCCCACCC
>JBKOWA010000063.1:0-3476 GCA_046724155.1 Actinomycetota bacterium | reverse complement strand
CCCGCAGCGTCACCTCGTCGGCCCGGTCGCCGAGACTCTCACCGTCGAGCCACCGGATGAGGATCTCCCAGATCTCGTGCACCAGCTCCGGGGACGGCGGGTCGAGGTGCCTGGCCACGGCCAGCAGCCGCAGCCCGCAGGCCAGCAGCCCCGCGGCCAGGATCTCCGGACGCCGGTCGGGAGCGGCCAGGGCAGCCTCGAGGAACAACAGCTCCGGCTCCCCCGCCTCCGCCGCCCGGTCCGGCTCCACGATCTCGACCGGGGCGAGCGACTCCAGCGCCATCGGCGCCGCCCACGCATCATCCAGCCGAAGCGGCCGGTCCCGCGCACCCTCGACCCGCACCAGCGGCGGCTCCCAGGCCCCCGCACCCGTCATCGGGCCAGTGCCCGCGTGCGGCGCTTCCACCCCGCACATCGTGGCCGCACGCGAACCCCGCGACAAGGCCGCTGCGGAGCCCGTCCGGACCCGCTCTGCTCCGACCCGGCTACATCCTGGACGGGCGCCGCGTTCGGTGATCGGGATACTGGCGGCCTGGGACTCCTCCGGGAACCAGCCCGTCCCGAAGCCGGAGCTGAGCCAACCCGGTCACTGGTCGATGGTTGGGGAGGAAGTGACCTGGGTCGCCCCGCGGCAGACCGCGGTCTGGCCACCGCCGCCAAGGGCTGACCCGGCTAATCCTCGTCAAGCGCGGCGTCTATGGTCTCCCGTGACACAGGCTTGAGCTGCAAGTGGTTCAGGATCTGGGCGATTCCGAGCTTGGCCTCGACAGTGTCCCGGCGCAGCTTGTACAGCGTGTCGCCGTAACCACCCTCAATGTCCGCGAGGCGCGCCTCCAACGCGGCGATCCGGCGTTCCAGGGTCTGCAGCGTGGCCATGGCGGGCATCGTACCGGGCCGCGGGAGGCGTTGTCAGAACAGGCGGAGGGAGTCGTCCTCGATGCCGCGCAGGCCGTCGTAGTCGAGGGTGACGCAGCCGATGCCGCGGTCGACGGCCAGCACCCGGGCCTGCGGGCGGATCTCCTGGGCGGCGAAGATGCCGCGCACCGGGGCCAGCAGCGGGTCCCGGTTGAGCAGCTCGAGGTAGCGGGTCAGCTGCTCGACCCCGTCGATCTCGCCGCGGCGCTTGATCTCCACCGCGACCGCCACCCCGGCGGCGTCCCGGGCCAGGATGTCGACCGGGCCGATCGCGGTCGGGTACTCCCGGCGGACCAGCCGGAAGCCCGGCCCCAGCGTCTCGATGTGCTCGGCCAGCAGCTGCTGCAGGTGCGCCTCCACGCCGTCCTTGCGCAGCCCCGGGTCCACCCCCAACTCGTGCGCGGAGTCGTGCAGCACCTGCTCGATGGTGATCACCAGCTGCTCGCCGCCCTTGTTGGTCACCGTCCACCGGTCCAGCCCCTCGACCAGGCTGCACGGCGGGCTCATCCAGTTCAGCGGCTTGTACGCCCGGTCGTCGGCGTGCACCGACACCGACCCGTCGGCCTTGACCAGCAGCAGCCGCGGCGCCATCGGCAGGTGCGCCGTCAGCCGGCCGAGGTAGTCCACGCTGCACCGGGCGATCACCAACCGCACGCGGCACAGCCTAGTCTGCTGGCCATGGAACGAGTCACGGGTATCGGCGGGGTGTTCTTCCGCAGCAAGGACCCGCAGGCGCTGGGCCGCTGGTACGCCGAGCACCTCGGCATCGAGCAGGAGCCGGGCTCCGCGATGAGCATCTTCCGGTGGCCGGCCACCGGCGGGTCCACGGTGTGGGCGGCGTTCGCGCATGACACCGACTACTTCGGGCCGTCCGGGCAGCAGTACATGCTGAACTACCGGGTGGCCGACCTGGATGCCATGCTGGCCCAGCTGCGCGCGGCCGGCGTGCCGGTCGAGCCGACGGTGCACGAGTCGGAGTTCGGCCGGTTCGGCTGGGCCGCCGACCCGGAGGGCAACCGCTTCGAGCTGTGGCAGCCGCCCGCCGGCAGCTACTAGCCTGAGCTTCCGACGATCGTGCCGTTCGATGCTTGATCATCAAGAGTTCGGCGCAAGCTGAGGTTCGCTGGCTGGTGGGCCACCATCGCGGGGCCTCGGTCGGGCTCCTCGGCGGCGGCGATTGGTAGTGTGTGAGACCCGCGTTCGGTAGTGTATGAGGCCCGCTAACGGTAGCGTAGCGCTGTGCGTGACTACCGGACCCGGGTCGTCGACGGCGAGCTCGACGAGCTGCTGCCGGGGTTGCCGGCGATCAGTCTGGAGGGACCGAAAGGGGTCGGTAAGACCGCGACGGCTGCCCGCCGAGCCCGCACGGTCTTCGCGCTGGACGACGGGGTTCAGCGCGAGCTCCTGCGGGCCGACCCACACCGTCTGGCCCGGTCACCCACGCCGGTGCTCATCGACGAATGGCAGCGCGCACCAGCAGTGTGGGATCTCGTTCGCCGCAGCGTCGATGACGACCCCACACCCGGCCGGTTCCTGCTCACCGGCAGCGCCACCCCGACCACCGCGCCGACGCATTCCGGCGCTGGCCGGATCGTGACCATGCGGATGCGTCCGATGAGCCTGGCCGAGCGCGGCTTGCCAGCTCCCGCCGTCGGCCTGGGCGACCTCCTGGCCGGCAGCCACCCGGCCGTCGAGGGGTCCACGGGCCTGAGCCTTTCTGACTATGCCGAGGAGATCGTGCGTTCCGGGTTCCCTGGGATCCGTGACCTACCGGCCCGAGCCCGCCGGGCACAGCTCGACGGCTACCTCGCCCGCATCATGGAGCGGGACTTCCCCGAGCAGGGCCACCTACTCCGCCGGCCGGCGACACTGCGAGCCTGGCTCGCGGCATATGCCAGCGCGACCGCCAGCACCGCCTCTTACAACGTCATCCTCGATGCGGCGACCCCCGGTGCCGGCGACAAACCGGCCAAGACGACGACGATCGCCTACCGGGATGTGCTGTCGCAGCTGTGGCTGCTCGACCCGGTGCCAGGCTGGTCTCCAAACCGGAACGCCTTCACAAGGCTGGGCACGGCTCCCAAGCATCACCTGGCAGACCCTGCGCTGGCGGCGCGCCTGCTCGGTGCCGACGCGGAAGCGCTGCTCGAGGACTCCATCACCCGGCCGACGGTTCCCCGCCCCGGCCCATTGCTTGGCGCCCTGTTCGAGTCACTGGTCACCCTCAGCGTGCGCGTCTACGCGCAGGCCGCCGAAGCTACGGTGCATCACCTACGAACCCGCGACGGGGACCACGAGGTCGATCTGATCGTCCAGCGACCCGACCACCGTGTCGTGGCGTTCGAGGTCAAGCTCACCCCCGCCGCCGACCGCGATACTCGCCACCTGCGATGGCTGCGCGACCGTCTCGGCAAGGACCTGCTCGACGCAGCCGTCATCACCACCGGCAGGCACGCCTACCGCCGACCCGACGGCATCGCCGTCATCCCGGCCGCGCTCCTGGGGCCGTGACCACATCACCTATCAGCCACGTCGCTGGCGGCGGCAGGAACCCGCCGCCC
>JBKOWA010000010.1:0-9716 GCA_046724155.1 Actinomycetota bacterium | reverse complement strand
TAGGGCTTCGCGACTGTGGTGATCTGTCCGTTAAACTTGTGGACGCGACACGCCCTTCAAGGGGTGTGTCGCGTCCACAAGTTGCGCTAAATGCTCCCGCGTCGGCGGTCTCCAGGCGGTCCCGTAACCGCGGGTCTCGGGTGCGGTCAGGTCACGGTTACTGACACGCCGCGGCCGCCGAAGAACGGTTCGAACACCGCGGTCGGCATGGCGGCTTCACGCGCTGGATGGGTGTGTCCGGACGGTTGCAGAAGAATACGGTATCCGTGGCCGGGTCGTGCCCGATGACCAGGACCAGGTGTCCACCGCGACCAGGGGCGGGGCGATCAGGGCGGCGGATCTCATTGTGCACCGAGGCGAGGACCAGCCGACCAATGTCGAGCTGGTCGAACATGCCATCCAGGTCCAGGTGCGGGTGGACCTCGCAGTGCAAAGAATGCTCGGCGTGGATGTAATCGACGAACGAGGCTAGAACAGGCCGCGGACGCTGCCATCCGGGGTGCTGCGATAGGTTCCGTACGGCAGGCCGGCGCGGAGGAGTTCCAGCAATGACGGCGCGCTGCCGTCGCGGTGGGCTAGGAGCATCTGCAGGCGGCGCCGGCGACTCGGGGACGGCGTGCACGCCGGGCAGCCCACCGGTAGTCCTCCTGCCGATCAGGGAGCGAAACCTGGTCCAGTCGACGTTCCCGCCGGAGAGGACCACCGCCATCCTGCCCGACCCAGGCCCGTACCCGTCCGGCGACCACTGCCGCTAGCGCAGCCGCGCCACTAGGTTCGACGACGACCTTGAGGTGGGTGAAACACAGAGTCCGTTCAGCATGCCCTCGTCGCGGCCGACGAGCCCTTGCCGTCGGGCTGGGCGAACTCGCGGTGGCCGCGAGCATGGTGCCCGTCTGCGGCCTCCGTCCGCGCAACGCGTTTGGCACCTGCCGCTATCGGGTGGACACCAGGTCGACGACATCGCCGTGCAGCTTGGCCAGGCCGTGGTCGAGAGTCGCCAGCCGACCTCGGTGCGTGCGGGCGAGCTGGGCGAGGTAGGCGTCCGTAACCTGCCGGTGGCCGATCACGCCGTGGATCGGCACCGTGTGGTAGGGGATGTCGTTGGGCCAGAACTCGTGGCGCGGGTCGTCGGTCAGGGTCGCCACTATGGCGAGCGCGGTCGCGGCTTCCTCCCCCTGGCGGACGAGGAGCCGGATGAGCGCGCCCTGGGTGGTGGGGCAGGTGGCGAAGCGGCCTGGAACTTCGGTGATCCAGTCCTCGGCGGCCACGTGGTGGACGTGGTCGGCGACGACCAGAGCGATCAGGACGTTCGCATCCAGGAGTGTGGTCACGGCTCGTCGTCGTCCAGGGCTCGCACGTCCTCGGTGGTGATCACTGTGCCGAGCCGCACCACCGGCAGGCCGGTCCGCTCGCTGCGCGAGATCTGCGCCGGGCCGCCTTGGCCCAGGCCGCGACGCATCAGCGCGGCGACCGTCTCGCTCAGCGTCTGCCGGGTGTCCCGCGCGATCGACATCGCCTGCTGATGTAGGTCGTCGGGCAGGTCAATCGTGGTACGCACGACGTCATCTTAGCATCACTGCATCTTGATGTCGCAATCAATGCTACCTGCGCACTGACCCGACCGGGATCTACGACGCGAGCTGGCGGCCGTGGTCGAGGCGTTCCAGCGGGCGTACGTCATCTCCGGGGAGGCCGACTGCGTCGGCGCGGCCACCAGTCAGCCTTTGGCGGCGGTGACCACGACCTCGGTCTGGCGGGGGGCGACCTTTTCGAAGCGTTCGACGAAGGTGTCCAGCACGCTGTCGATGGCGAAGCCGACGAAGAAGAGGGAGGCGACGACGAGCTTGCCTTGCAGGATCAGGAACGCTGCGGCCGTCACCGGCACGATCAGCGTGTAGAACAGCAGCGCGCTCTCGTTCACGTGGATCCACATCAGCACGTTGCCGAGCGCGGTGAAGGTCCGGGCTCCGGTCGCGCTGGCGGTGCGCTGCTGCTTGAGCGCGGCGATGCCGATGTGCGAAACCGCGCCGGCGTACGCGATCGCGATGGCGCGGACGAACTCGGCGCCGCCGAGGGTGTCGCGGGTCGGCAGGTCCAGCCACGCCTGCCAGTGCCTGGCCTGGCTGCCGGCGAGCAGCAGCAGGCCGGCCAGGGCCAGGACCATGAGCACCGACACCACCCGGCGCCACCAGCGCGGGTCGGCCCGCACGATGGTCCCGCCGGCCAGGTCGATGACCCCCTCGACCGACTTCGGGTGCCGGTTCATCCACTCCAGGATCTCCAGCTGCATCTCCCGGTCGAGCAGCTCGTCCTTGAACTCGTCGTAGAAGCTCATCCGGCCGCCGACCCGCAGCGAGGTGAGGTTCCGGTTCACCCGCGCGGGCACCGTGAGGTAGGCGATCTCCAGGATGCAGGCGCGCAGGTCGGCCCGCATCGCGGTGGTGCTGCCGCCCTCGCCGCGGGCGTCCCAGCCGCGCAGGAACGCCGCCCAGTAGTTGGCGATCCGGGTGACCGAGTCCGAGGAGTCGGCGGCCAGCTCCGGAACGTCCTCCAGCAACGCCGTGGCCGCGGCGAGCCGTTCGTCGACGCCGGCCCGCTCGGCCTCCACCACCGCCCGCAGGTCGGCCTCGCACCGCGGCGTGTCGGCCTCGGTGGCCGCGGCCCGGGCGTCGATCAGCCGGCCGATCGAGGTCAGCTCCTCGCGCACGTCCCGCAGCTTGGCCAGCAGCCTCATCTCGGCCGGCCCGACCCCCAGCCGGTCCTCGCCCGGTATCGGCGCCGGCCGGCCGTACGGCGGTCCCCACTCCGCCCGGTCCTGGCTGTCGGTTTTCGCCATGCTTTCCCCCGCCATGCTTTCCCCCTTGCCCCCGCTTGCCCACACAGCATGGCCGAGCGGCGCCTGCCCGGGGACGAAACCCCGGTGGCTACGGCGTCCGGGTGGTCGGACCGCCACCCGGATGGCCGATCGGCGGTAGACGTGTCGGCCGGTTCCGCTGGGCGTCCGGTGGCCGGGCGCCACCTCGGACGGCCGGTCGGCGAGAGGGTGCTCGGCCGGGTTACCGGCGCGTAGAGTCGGTTCGTGACAGCCGTGGAGAACCGCCCCGCCACCGAGACGTTCGACTCCCTGGACCCGGCGACGGGTGCCGTCGTGGCCACCTTCCCCGTCCAGGACGAGAGCGCGGTGCGGGCCGCCGTCGAGCGGGCCCGCGGTGCCGCCGGTTGGTGGGCCGGCCTGGGCCACGGCGGCCGGCGGGAGCGGCTGCTGGCCTGGAAGCGGCTGGTCACCGGGCGGATGGACGAGCTGGCCGACCTGGTGTGCCGGGAGAACGGCAAGGTCCGCGAGGACGCCCTGGTCGAGATCGCGCTGACCATCGACCACCTGCACTGGGCCGCCCGGCACGCGTCCCGGGTGCTGCGCGCCCGCCGGGTGCCGCCCGGCCTGGTGGCGATCAACCAGGCGGCCCGCATCGAGTACGAGCCCTACGGCGTGGTGGGGGTGATCGGCCCGTGGAACTACCCGGTCTTCACCCCGATGGGGTCGATCCTCTACGCGCTGGCCGCCGGCAACGCGGTGGTGTTCAAGCCCAGCGAGTACACCCCGGCCACCGGCAGCTGGCTGGCCGCCACGTTCGCCGAGGTGGTGCCCGAGCAGCCGGTGCTGCAGGTGGTCACCGGCTACGGCGAGACCGGCGCGGCGCTGTGCCGGGCCGGCGTCGGCAAGCTGGCGTTCACCGGGTCGGCCGCCACCGGCCGCAAGGTGATGGCCGCCTGCGCCGGCACGCTGACCCCGATGCTGATGGAGTGCGGCGGCAAGGACGCGGTGATCGTCGCGGCCGATGCCGACGTGGAGGCGGCCGCCGACGCCACGCTGTGGGGCAGCTGCACCAACGCCGGGCAGACCTGCGCCGGGGTGGAACGGGCGTACGTGGTGGACGAGGTCTACGACCGGTTCGTGGCCGCCCTGACCGAGCGCGCCCGGGAGGTGTCCACCCCGGACAGCTACGGCCCGATCACCATGCCGGCGCAGATCGACACCATCCGGCGGCACATCGACGACGCGCTGGCCCGCGGCGGCACCGCGCTGGTGGGCGGGCCGGAGTCGGTGCAGCCGCCGTACGTCGGGCCTGTCGTGCTGGCCGGCGTCCCCGAGGACGCGGCGGCGGTACAGGAGGAGACGTTCGGTCCGGTGCTGATCGTGAACCGGGTGGCCGACGTCGACGAGGCGGTCCGGCTGGCCAACGGCACGCCGCACGGCCTGGGCGCCACGGTGTACGCCAGGCGGGGCGGGCAGGAGCTGGCCCGCCGGCTGCGGGCCGGGATGGTGGCGGTCAACGGCGTGCTGTCCTACGTCGGCGTGCCCTCGCTGCCGTTCGGCGGGGTGGGGGAGTCCGGCTTCGGCCGGGTTCACGGCCCGGAGGGCCTGCGGGAGTTCGTCCGGGCGAAGGCGATCAGCCGCGCCCGGTTCCCCCCGCCGGTCAACCTCACCACGTACCGCCGCAAGCCCAACGCCGTCCCGACGCTGGTGCGCACCGCGCGGTTCATCGGCCGGCGCTGAGTCGTCGGGTGGCGTTGAACCGTTCGGTGGCGTTGAGCCGTTGGTGGCGTTGAGCCGTCGGCCGGCGTTGAGCCGTCGGGTGGCGTTGAGCCGTCGGCCGGCGTTGAGCCGTCGGGGCGTTGAGTGCGTCGCCACACGTCAGACCCGGTGTGACCTCACGCCAGGTGTGACCCGGCTCGCTCCCTCCGGCCAGGTTGCCGTGTTTAACTCGCTGAACAGTTGGTGGAGGGAGTGGCAGTGGCGCGGCAGTTTTCCAAGGTCGGAGTCGTGGGGCTGGGCACCATGGGTGCCGGCATCGCCGAGGTGTTCGCCCGTTCCGGTCTTGACGTGGTAGCCATCGAGCAGGACGCGGAGAGCCTGGAGCGCGGCCGCGGCCAGCTCGAGCGGTCGACCGGCCGAGCGGTCCGGCGCGGCAAGCTGGCCGAGGGTGAGCAGGCCGAGCTGCTCGGCCGGATCACGTTCAGCCTCGAGCTGGACGACCTCAAGGAGGTCGAGCTGGTGCTCGAGGCGGTGCCCGAGCGGCTGGAGCTCAAGCAGGAGATCTTCGCCCGGCTGGACGAGATCTGCCCGCCCGACACCATCCTGGCCACCAACACCTCCTCGCTGTCGGTCACCGAGATCTCGGTCGCCACCAAGCGCCCGGACAAGGTCATCGGCCTGCACTTCTTCAACCCGGCGCCGGTCATGCGGCTGGTGGAGGTGGTGCGCAGCGTGGTCACCGCGCCGGACGTGGTGGCGGACGTGGAGGCGCTGGCCCAGCGGCTGGGCAAGTCCGACGTCACGGTCGGCGACAAGGCCGGCTTCATCGCGAACTTCCTGCTCTTCGGCTACCTCAACCAGGCCGTGTCGATGTACGAGCAGAAGTTCGCCACCCGCGAGGACATCGACGCGGCGATGAAGCTCGGCTGCGGGCTGCCCATGGGCCCGCTGCAGCTTCTCGACCTGATCGGCCTGGACACCGCCTACGAGATCATCGAGACGATGTACCGGCAGAGCCGCGACCACCGGCACGCCCCGGCGACGTTCCTGAAGCAGATGGTGACCGCCGGGCTGCTCGGCCGCAAGACCGGCCGCGGGTTCTACACCTACGAGTCGCCGGCCTCGTCGGTGAGCGTGCCGGACGCCGAGACGCCGGACGACCGGGCCCGGGCCGCCGGTGCCCGGCCGGTGCGCAGCGTCGGCGTGGTGGGCTCGGGCACGATGGCCACCGGGATCGTCGAGGTGGTCGCCAAGGGCGGCTACGACGTGCACTACGTGACCCGGAGCCCACAGAAGGTGGCCAAGGTGCGGGCCGCGATCGAGCGGTCGACGGACAAGGCGGTGCAGCGCGGCAAGCTCGCCGCCGCCGACCGGGACGTGACGCTGGCCCGGATCACCGGCAGCACCAGCCTGGCCGACCTGGCCGGGGTGGACCTGGTGATCGAGGCGGTGGCCGAGGACCTGGCGATCAAGCAGGCGCTGTTCGCCAACCTGGACGAGATCTGCAAGCCCGGCGCGGTGCTGGCCAGCACCACCTCGTCGCTGCCGGTGATCGAGCTGGCGGTGGCCACCCGCCGGCCGGCCGACGTGGTCGGGCTGCACTTCTTCAACCCGGCGACCGTGATGAAGCTGGTCGAGGTGGTGCACACCGTGCACACCGGGCACGACACCGCGGCCACCGCGCTGGCGGTCTGCGACCAGGTCGGCAGGCATCCGGTCAGCTGCGGTGACCGGGCCGGGTTCATCGTGAACGCGCTGCTGTTCCCCTACCTCAACGACGCGGTGAAGATGCTGGAGGGCCACTACGCCAACTCCGACGACATCGACACCGCGATGAAGCTGGGCTGCGGCTACCCGATGGGTCCGTTCGAGCTGCTCGACGTGGTGGGGCTGGATGTCTCCCTGGCCATCCAGCGGACGCTGTACCAGGAGTTCCGCGAGCCGGGGTTCGCCCCGGCGCCGCTGCTGGAACACCTGGTCACCGCTGGCTACCTGGGCCGCAAGGCCGGCCGCGGATTCCGCGATTACACCCGTTGATATCCGCCCGCCGGATAACCGGGGCCACCGATGCGTGGGCAGGGCCATTGGTGGAGCCGGGCCATTGGTCGGGTAAGATGCGTCCTGCCCGTAATGCTCCCCCGCTACGGCTGACTCATTCCTCGGCTAAATCTTTGAAGGGAGCTGCGTCAGGTTTGTTTATGGAGAAGGGATCGATGAGTCAGCCTGCCGAGGTTCATGTCCACGAACCGACGACCTTCAACATCCACGAGGCGAAGACCCATCTCTCCCGGCTCATCGTCCGAGTTGAGGAGGGCGAGGAGATCGTGATCAGCCGGGCCGGTAAGCCGATCGCCAAGCTGGTGCAGTTCCGGTCCATCCAGCTACCGCGGCGGCTCGGTGCGTGGGAAGGCAAGGTCACGATCCGCGACGACTTCGACGACCTGCCCGCGGACATCACGACGGCGTTCAGCGGTGACCGGCCGTGAAGCTGCTGCTGGATACGCACGTCCTGCTCTGGGCCATCGCCAGCCCTCGGCGGCTGTCCTCGGAGGTCAGGCAGGTCATCGAGACTACCTCATCGGTGAACGTCAGCGTGGTGTCGATCTGGGAGATCGGCATCAAGCGGACGCTGGGCAAGGTGGACCTGCCGGAGGATCTGCTGAATGTGCTGAAGTTCAGCGGTTTCGAGGCGCTGCCCGTCGGCCTCGACCACGCCTTGATGGCCTGCGAGCTTCCGCGCCACCACGATGACCCGTTCGACCGGTTGCTGATCGCGCAGGCCGAGATCGAGGACCTGACGATCGTGACGGCCGACCGGCACTTCACCAAGTACGACGTGCGGGTGCTCGCGGCGTAGCCGTGCCGAAGGCGCCGCCGCCCGGCCGGGGTGGCGGCGCCTTTTACCTGCCCTGGGCGGGGGCGTCCGGAGCGGCACCACCGCGCGCTGGGCTGTGCGACGGTGCCGCCTGCTGGCTGGTCCCCCGCTCGGCCTCCTCCAGCGTGTCCGCGCTCGGCAGGCCTTCCAGCGCCCCGCGGATGGCCGCGAGCTGGTCGAGTACCTGGCGGCGCCGCATGCGCAGCAGGTTCAGCTGGTCGTGGGCGCCGGCCACCAGGCGGTCGGCCTCGGCGTGGGCTGCGCTCAGCCGCTGCTCGGCCTCGGCCCGCGCGCCGGTCAGCCGCTGTTCGCACTCCCTGGCCACCGCGCCCCGGCGCTCCTCGTCCAGGCCGGCCTGCTCGGCTCGCCGGGCTCGTAAGGCGATGTCGAAGTCCTCGTCGGCCTGCTGCCGCTTGGCCTCGGCCTCGGCGTTGCGGCGCTCCTGCTCGCGCTGGGCGTCGGCCACCGCGAGCCGGGCCCGCTGCTCGGCCTCGGCCAGCATCGCGGTGGCGCGCTGCTCGGCCTCGGCCAGGATCGTCGTGGCACGCTGCTCGGCCTCGCTGACCAGCCGGTTGGCGTACCCGTCCGCCTCGCCGTGTTTGGCCTCGATCTCCGCGGACAACCGGTCGGCCCGGGACTGCAGGGCCGCGGTCTCCTCGTGCGCGCGGCTGCGGATCTCGTTGGCCTCCTCCTCGGCCAGCGCCAGCATGTGCCGGACCCGCTCCCCGATGTTCTCCGGGGTCGGCAGCTCCAACCGCTGCATCTTCGTCCGCAGCGCCTCGATCTCGCCGTGCGCCGCGGCCAGCTGGGCTGCCAGGTCGGCCGACCGGGACGCGGCGAGGTCGCGGTCGGACAGCGCGACCCGCAGGTCCGTCTCGAGCCGGTCCACGTGTTCGTGCACCTGGCCACGGTCATAGCCGCGCAGCACCACATCGAACTGACTCACGATGTCGCCCAGCGGCAGGAGCTCGGTGTGCTGCTCGTGATTCATGCGCCCGATCCTATGGGCGGCCACTCGTATCGGTCCTGCTGAGCCGCCGCGAGTTTCCCGGTTACCGGTTCCGGAACCGGTTGATGGCGTCCAGGTGCCGGTCGCGCAGCTCGGGGTTGCGCACGCCGAGGCCCTCCTGCGGCGCCAGGCAGAGCACGCCGACCTTGCCCTGGTGCAGGTTGCGGTGCACGTCGTACGCCGCCTGCCCGGTCTCGGCCAGCGGGTAGGTGCCGGACAGCGTCGGGTGGATCAGCCCCTTGGCGATCAGCCGGTTGGCCTCCCAGGCCTCCCGGTAGTTGGCGAAATGCGAGCCGATGATGCGCTTGAGGTTCATCCACAGGTAGCGGTTGTCGTACTCGTGCCAGAAGCCGCTGGTGGACGCGCAGGTCACGACCACGCCGCCGCGCTTGGCCACGTACACCGAGGCGCCGAACGTCTCCCGGCCCGGGTGCTCGAAGACGATGTCCGGGTCGTCGCCGCCGGTCAGCTCCCGGATCCGGGCGCCGAACCGGCGCCACTCCTTCGGGTCCTGGGTCTGCTCGTCGGACCAGAACCGGAAGCCCTCCGCGGCCCGGTCGATGATCAGCTCCGCCCCCATCCGGCGGCAGATCTCCGCCTTCTCCGGGCTGGACACCACGCAGATCGGGATGGCCCCGCCGTTGAGCGCCATCTGTGTCGCGTACGAGCCGAGGCCACCCGAGGCGCCCCAGATCAGCACCGTGTCGCCCTGCTTCATGGCCGCGCCGTGGTGCGAGACCAGCTGCCGGTAGGCGGTGGAGTTGACCAGGCCCGGGCAGGCGGCCTCCTCCCACGTCAGGTGGTCGGGCTTCGGCATCAGCTGGTTGGACTTCACCAGCGCCAGCTGCGCCAGCCCGCCGAAGTTCGTCTCGAACCCCCAGATCCGCTGCTGCGGGTCGAGCATCGTGTCGTCGTGGCCCTGCGGGTCCTCCAGCTCCACCGACAGGCAGTGCGCGACCACCTCGTCGCCGGGCTGCCACTTGGTCACCCCGGGCCCGGTGCGCAGCACCACGCCGGCCAGGTCCGAGCCGACCACGTGGTACGGCAGGTCGTGCCGGGCCGCCAGCGGCGAGGTTTTGCCGTAGCGGCGCAGGAAGCTGAACGTGGACAGCGGTTCGAAGATCGAGGTCCACACGGTGTTGTAGTTGATCGCGCTGGCCATCACCGCGACCAGGGCCTCGCCCGGACCGAGCTCCGGCGTGGCCACCTGCTCGACGTGCAGGGACTTGCGCGGGTCCTTGTCCGCGCTGTCCAGGCCCTCGAACATGTCGACGTCGTCGGCGTGCACGGTGACCGCG
>JBKOWA010000370.1:0-3610 GCA_046724155.1 Actinomycetota bacterium | reverse complement strand
GTCCACGACCGCCGCCACCGACCGTCCGTCCACCACGTACCCCGTCCGGCCCTCGAGCACCGCGTCCGGGGCCCCGCCGGAGTCGCCGGCCACCACCGGCAGCCCGACCGCTGAGGCCTCCAGGTAGACGATGCCCAGGCCCTCCACGTCCAGGCCGGCGCGCCGGGTGCGACACGGCATGGCGAACACCTGCCCGGCCGCGAAGTGCGCGGGCAACTCCTCCCACGGCACCGCTCCGGTGAACACCACATCGGCGTCCACGCCGTGCTCGAATGCCAGCCGCCGCAGCCGCGGCAGGTCGGGGCCGCCGCCGACCACCAGCAGCGCGGTGCCCGGCACCCTGCGGCGGATCCCGGGCAGCGCCTGGATAAGTACGTCCTGGCCCTTGCGGGGTACCAGGCGGGACACGCACACCACGGTCGGCCGGTCGGCCAGGCCGTGCCGGCGGCGCACCGGCGAGCCGTCCACCAGCGGGTGGAACGTCTCGGTGTCCACCCCGGGCGGCACCCGGTCCAGCCGGGTGAGCGGCCCGCCGCGCCCCTGTCCCACGGCGCGCAGCAGCAGCCGCCTGGTGTACTCACCGAGGTAGGTCACCACGTCCACGTCCTGCGCGATGCGACGCAGCACCTGACGAGCGCCCGGCAGCACCGCCCAGCCGGTCTCGTGCCCATGGGTGGACGCGACCGCGCGCACCATCCCGGCGGACCGCAGGCCGCGGGCCAGCAGCCCGAGCGGGGCGGCCGCGCCGAACCAGACCCGGTCGCAGCCCTCGGCCCGGGCCGCCTCCCTGGTCCGGCGCAGCGCCCCGGGCGTCGGCAGCAGCAGCCCGGTCGGGTGCCGCACCACCGGGAACGGCTGCGCCGCGTCGAACTCGGCGGCGCCGGCGTACGTCGAGGCGTACACCACGATCGAACCGGCCGGCTGGCGCAGCGCGAGCTGGTGCACGAACGCCTGGATGCCACCTGGGCGGGGCGGGAAGTCGTTGGTCACCACCAGCGTCCTCACGGTGCGGTCACCGCGTGCAGGCGCGCCCAGTCCCGGGCCAGCGCGATCCGCTCCGGCCCGGTCGGGTGGGTGGCGAACAGGCCGTAGCTGACCGGGTTGGGGTCCAGGTCGGACAGGTTGGTCACCGACAGCCGGCGTTCGGAGGCGATGAACGTGCCCGGGTCGCGGGTCAGGTCGAGGGCGTGCACGTCGGCCCGGGCCTCGATCCGCCGGCTGACCAGCGAGCCGAGCGGGCTGCCGAGCAGCGACACCAGCGCGGCCACGAACAGCAGCAGCGCCAGCGAGCGCGGGTCGGCCAACCCGGGTACGCCGGCCCAGGCCAGCAGCCAGGACGAGCCGAACACCAGGTAGGCCCCGCACATCGCGGCGGCCACCCCGAGTGCCCCGACGAGAGTGCCGGCCAGCACGTCGCGGCGTTTGGCGTGACCGAGCTCGTGCGCCACCACCAGCCGCACCTCGGCCGGCGCGGACGACGACAGCAGCGTGTCGTACACCACGATCCGCCGGGTGGCACCGAAACCGGACACGTACGCGTTCAACGCGGTAGTGCGGCGGGAGGCGTCCGCCACCAGCACATCCCGGACCGGCACCCCGTCCGCGGCGGCCAACTCGAGCAGCGAGCTACGCAACGGGCCCGCCGGCAGTGCGGTGAAGCGGTTGAACACCGGCTCGACCAGCACCGGGTAAACGAACGAGACCAGGGTCACCAGCGCCGCGCCGCCGGCTGCCGCCCAGGCCCACCACCAGTGCGGCGACGCCCGGACGGTGGCGTACAGCAGCAGCAGGCCGACCCAGCCGAGCGCGGTGCTCACCCCGAACCCCTTGGCGAGGTCCACCCACCACGCCGCCCAGGTCTGGGTGGACAGCCCGTACCGCCGCAGCACGGTCTCGCGGTACGCCCCGAATGGCAGCGTGACGAGCTGGCCGACCAGGCCGAGCGCCAGGCTGCCCAGCAGCACCTGCCACACCCAGCCGCCGCCCAGCGGGCGAGCCACCGCGCCGACCAGGCGGGCACCCAACGGGGCCAGGCCCAGCACGCCGGCCACCACCAGGCCGAGCACCAGAGCCGCGTACGAGGGCGGCCGGACCAGGTGGTGGAACGCATCCTCGCGGGCGATCTGCTCGGCGGTGAAGTCGCGGCCCGGATCCACCGGGGTCGCCCCGCCGGGCAACCTGGGCAGCGTGCGCCACGGCGTGCCCGCCACCACCACGACAAGGGTCGCCACCCCGAGCATCGCCAGCCCGGCCAGGGCCGCCCGGGTCGGCATCATGACAGTTCGGCAACCACAGTTGCCCGCCACCGGTCGGTGAACTCGGCCAGGCCGATGCCGAGCACGTGCCGAAACGCCCGCTCGACCGCCGCGCCGCTGTTCGCGCGGGAGGTGCCGATCTCCCGGTACAGCCGCACCAGCCCCTCGCTGCCGGCCAGGTCGGCGATCAGCCGGCAGGCCAGCCAGGACTCCTCGTAGCTCTGCGCCAGCCGCCGGCTGTCAAACCGGAACGCCGCGTCGGCCGGCAGCGACTGCGGGGTCTGCCCGCGCTGCACCTGCGCCCGCAGGTCCTGGGCCGCCGCGCCGACCGGCACGCCGGTGTCCAGGTAGCCGACGTAGTCCCCGAAGCCCTCGACCAGCCAGGTGGGCAGCGCCGGCCCGGTCACCGCCCGGGAGGCCAGATGCGCGATCTCGTGCCGGAGGACGACCACCTGGCCGATGGCGCCCAGCCTGGCCAGGTTGGCCGGGTTGATCACCACCCGCTGGCCGCGCACCACGCCGCTGACCGGGTCGGCGTAGTCGGCGGTGGCCACGGCGGCGATGTCGGCAAGCGCCGGGCTGCCGCCCAGCAGCTGCGCCATCTCCTGCTGGCTGTCCGGCATCAGCACCACCACCCGCTGCGCCCAGCCGCGACCCCACACCGCGGTCACGGCCGGCACCGACTGGTCCACCTGGTCGGCCAGCTCCGCCAGCCGGCCGGCGTTCGCGGGGTGGCCGAGCAGCAGGCTGCGCTCCCCCTGGCGGACCACCACCGGGCCGAAGTCCCACAGCCCGCGCCAGGTCCGGGCGCCGGAGCCGGCGAAGTCGTCGTCGCCGCCGAGATACCAGCGCCCGTTGCGCTGGACGAAGGTCAGCTCCTGCGGCCGCTCGGTGCACCGGTCGTCATACCCGCGCAGCGCGTAGCACACGGTCACCCGCGGGCTCCATACCGGGGCGTGGTACCGGCCGAGGTTCGGCGCGGTGACCGGCCGCTGGTGCGCCGGGTCGACAGTGAACTGCCACTGGGCCAGCGGCACCCGCGCCAGGTTGTCGAACAACGCCGACTGGCGGACCCGGAACGCCACGGGGGCCCTGGCGTCGACGGTGCCCAGGAAGGCGGCACGGTCCCGGTTCAGCAGTGCGCTGGAGCGCCGGGCCAGCAGGTCGCGCACGGCGGCGGTACGGGCGGCCGCGGCCTGCGGGTTGGCACCGATTCCGCCCGAGTAGTCGGGCGGGTTTGGCCGTCCGGCGGTGGCAGGTGCGCCGGGACCGCGGGCCGCCGGATGCGCCACGGTGCCGCCGGGGGGGCGGCGAGTGAGGCCCTGCAGCGCGGCGAACCCGGCGCACAGCTGCAC
>JBKOWA010000301.1:0-2509 GCA_046724155.1 Actinomycetota bacterium | reverse complement strand
CGGCCCGCCGGGCGGGCACGATGAGCGTGGCTACCGCTCGGCCGCGCTGCGCGTCCGGATCGCCCGGGAGATCCGGTGGCGGGACGTGCCGTACGCCGACACCGGGGACGGCAGCCGGATCGACCCGCGCACGCTGACCATCGCGCTGGACGACCTGCTGCCCGCGCAGCGGCTGGTCGCGGTCGACTCCGGCAACTTCATGGGCTACCCGAGCATGTACCTGTCGGTGCCGGACGACGACGGCTTCTGCTTCACCCAGGCGTTCCAGTCCATCGGCCTGGGGCTGGCCACCGCGGTCGGCGCCGCGCTGGCCCGACCCGACCGGCTGCCGGTGGCCGCCCTGGGCGACGGCGGTGCGCTGATGGGCATCGCCGAGCTGGAGACCGTGGTCCGGCTCGGCCTGCCGATGGTGATCGTGGTCTACGACGACGAGGCGTACGGCGCCGAGGTGCATCATTTCGGGCCGGACGGCCACCCGCTGGACACGGTGCGGTTCCCGCCGGCCGACCTGGCGGCGATCGGCCGCGGGTTCGGCTGCACCGGGCTGACCGTGCGCACGCCCGCCGACCTGGACGGCGTGGCCGGCTGGCTGCGCGGGCCGCGGGACACGCCGCTGCTCATCGACGCGAAGGTGGCCTCCGACCGGGCTTCGTGGTGGCTCGAGGAGGCGTTCCGCGGGCACTGAGCCGAGGCTGCCACCGAGCCGAGACCCGGCACTCGGGCGAGACTGGGCGGAAGGCACCGGGCGGGCGGGCCTGCCACCTGCCCGCGCTACCTCGGAGGACCCATGGCGATCGAGACGGCGGACTTCGGCCGCACCGGCCACCGGAGCACCCGGGTGATCTTCGGCGCCGCGGCGCTGTCCACCGTCGCCCAGGGCGTGGCCGACCGGGCGCTGGAGGTGCTGCTGGAGTACGGCGTGAACCACATCGACGTGGCCGCCTCCTACGGCGACGCCGAGCTGCGGCTGCGGCCCTGGCTGGCCAGCCAGCGGCACCGGTTCTTCCTGGCCACCAAGACCGGCGAGCGGAACGCCGCCGGCGCCCGCGAGCAGCTGCACCGCTCGCTGGACCGGATGGGCGTGGACCGGGTGGACCTGTGGCAGCTGCACTCGCTGGCCGACCCGGTCGAGTGGGACATCGCGCTCAGCCCGGGCGGCGCGATCGACGCCGCGGTGGAGGCCCGCGAGCAGGGTCTGGTCCGCTGGATCGGGGTCACCGGGCACGGCTCGCAGATCGCGGCCACGCACCTGCGCAGCCTGCAGCGGTTCGACTTCGACTCGGTGCTGCTGCCGTACAGCTACGTCACCATGCAGCAGCCGTACTACGCGGAGAACTTCGAGGCGGTGTACCGGACCTGCCGGCGGGCGAAGGTGGCGATCCAGACGATCAAGTCCATCGCCGTCCGGCACTGGCAGGGGCGGCCGCCGACCCGCTCCACCTGGTACGAGCCGCTGGAGCGGCAGGAGGACATCGACCTGGCGGTGTGGTGGGTGCTGGCGCGGTCCGGGGTGTTCCTGAACAGCGCCAGCGACGTGGACCTGCTGCCCAGGGTGCTGGACGCGGCAAGCCGGTTCGCCGGGCCGCCGGACGAGACCGAGCTGGCCACCATGGTGCGCCGGACCCGGGCCGAGACGCTGTTCGTCTGACCTGCCCGCCGGCCGGCCCGGTGCGGCCGCGCCGTCCCGGGACCGAACGGGCGTCCGGTTCCCGCACCACCCGTCCGGCGAGGTTCGTGCGGCGTTCCCTCGGGTACCCCACGACCATCATGACTGGACTGCGCGAGCCGACGATCGCCGGCCGGTACCGCCTCGACCGGCCGCTCGGCGGCGGCACCTCGCAGGTGTGCTGTGCGACGGACCTGCGCCTCGGCCGGACCGTGGCGGTGAAGATCGGCCTGACCGAGGCGGTCGCCTTCGACGCGGACCGGTTCCGGAACGAGACCCGGCTGCTGGCCACGCTGCGGCACCCCGGGCTGGTCGCCCTCTACGACGCCGGCACCGTCGAGAACCGGCCGTACCTGGTCATGCAGTACGTCCCGGGCGGCAGCCTGGCCGAGGCGCTGCGGGCCGGGCCGCTGCCGCTGGCGCAGGTCGAGGCGGTCGGGGTCGCGCTGGCGGAGGCGCTGGCCTACCTGCACGAGCACCACGTGATCCACCGGGACCTCAAGCCGGGCAACGTGCTGCTCGGCACGGACGGCCACGTCTACCTGGCCGACTTCGGCATCGCCAGGACGACGGACGCCGCCCGGGTCACCGTCACGGGGGTGGTCATCGGCACTCCGGCGTACCTGTCGCCGGAGCAGGCCCGGGGCGAGGCGGCGACCTCGGCCAGCGACATGTACGCGCTGGGCCTGATCCTGCTGGAGTGCCTGACCGGCCGCCGGGAGTACTCGGGCACGCCGATCGAGGCCGCCGTCGCCCGGCTGCACCGGCCACCGGCCGTGCCGGCCGGGCTGCCCGCCCCGTGGCCCCGGCTGATCGGCCGGCTGACCGCGGACGACCCCGCGG
>JBKOWA010000454.1:0-3582 GCA_046724155.1 Actinomycetota bacterium | reverse complement strand
GCGCTGCGGGTTGGTGACCCGGCAGGTCCGGGGGCGGCTCTGCCCGCTGCCCGGCCGGTCCCGCGGTTCCTGCGCCGGCGGGCGAGTCGGCGGGCTCGGCCCCGGGGACCGCTGCCGTCTCGGCGGCCGGAGCCGTCGGCTGGGAGCCGGCCGTTGTCGCGCTCTCCAGGAAGCGCAGCAGCTCCACCGGGAACGGCAGCACCAGCGTCGAGTTCCGCTCCGCGGCGACCTCCACGATCGTCTGCAGCAGCCGCAGCTGGAGCGCGGCGGGGGTGGCGGCCATCGCGTTCGCGGCCTCCGCCAGCTTCCGGGACGCCGCGTACTCACCCTCGGCGGTGATGATCCGGGCCCGCCGTTCCCGCTCCGCCTCCGCCTGCCGGGACATCGAGCGTTTCATGCCCTCGGGCAGCGCCACGTCCTTGATCTCCACCCGTTCCAGGTGCACGCCCCAGCCGACGGCCGGCGAGTCGATCAGGTCCTCCAGCCGCTGGTTCAGCGACTCCCGCTTGGACAGCAGGTCGTCCAGCTCGCTCTTGCCGATGATCGACCGCAGCGAGGTCTGCGCCACCTGGGACACCGCGAACAGGTAGTCCTGCACGTTGACGATCGCGGTCACCGGGTCGACCACCCGGACGTACGCCACCGCGTCCACCCGCACCGTCACGTTGTCCCGGGTGATGCCGTCCTGGGCCGGCACCGGCATGGTGACGATCTGCATATTGACCTTGTGCAGCCGGTCGACCAGCGGGATCACCCGGGTCAGCCCGGGCTGGCGTACGTGCGGGAGCACCCGCCCGAAGCGGAACACCACGCCCCGCTCGAACTGGCGTACCACCCGCATCCCGGACGCCGCGATGAGGCCGCCGACAGCCAGCGCACCAAGGATCACATCGACGATGATCATGGCCGCCTCCAGAGCCGACAACCGCATCGTACGTCGGCGTCGGACGGTCCGCCGGCCGCCGCGCAGCCGGGCCGGGCTGCCTACAGCGCGCCGGGCTGCCTACAGCCAGCGCCGCATGGCGATCCCGATGCCGATCAGTGCGGCGATGCACAGCGCCCAGGCGACGTAGGTGGAGACCTGGTTGGCCTCGTTGCCGGCCTCGGTGGCCAGCACGGCGATCCGGTCGAGCACGGGTTGCCTCCTCGGGGCGGTTGCCCGGGAGCCTAACCGCTCGGGCGCTGCGGGTCGGGAGGCACCCGGGTGCGCTCGCGTCCGTCCGGCTGGGCTCACCCTGCACCCGTTCGGCTTAGGCCTGCCACCCTGAAAAGGTGCAATTCGCCGCCAGTCGGAAAACGCATAACACCTGAACCACACAAACCACAAAAAGACCCTAAATGAGACAGTCCCCCGTATTCCCGGCGGCTGGCAAGAGTTGCGATAAACACAGGCGGCGGATCTCGACGGAATCCGACTAGCGAGTAACACTGGCGAGTAACACTCATCAGTAACACCGAGGAGCGAGGTCAGCGCACCTGGACAGGCCAGGTCGCACCTGGACGGGCCAGGTAAGGGGAGGTACGTCGTGACAGTCGAGGTCAAGGTCACCGAGAAGGAAGCCCGCGCTGTTGTGGAGGCCGCCCGGGAGAGCGAGTGGACCCGTCCCTCGTTCGCCAAGGAGCTGTTCCTCGGCCGCTTCCGGCTCGACCTGATTCACCCCCATCCGCGGCCCGACGCCGATGAGGCGGCCCGTGGCGAGGAGTTCCTGGCCCGGCTGCGGGACTACTGCGTCGGGCTGGACGGCTCGGTGGTCGAGCGGGAGGCCCGGATCCCGGACGAGTACATCAAGGGGTTCGCCGAGCTGGGCGCCTTCGGTATCAAGATCCCGGTCAGGTACGGCGGCCTGGGGCTGTCCGCGATGACCTACAACCGGGCGCTGATGCTCGCCGGCTCGGTGCACCCGAGCATCGGCGCGCTGCTGTCGGCGCACCAGTCGATCGGCGTGCCGGAGCCGCTGAAGCTCTTCGGCACCGACGAGCAGAAGCAGGCGTTCCTGCCGCGCTGCGCGGCCGGCGCGATCTCCGCGTTCCTGCTCACCGAGCCGGACGTCGGCTCCGACCCGGCCCGGCTGGCGGCCACCGCGGTGCCCACCGAGGACGGCTCGGCCTACCTGCTGGACGGCGTGAAGCTGTGGACCACCAACGGCGTGGTGGCCGAGCTGCTGGTCGTGATGGCCCGGGTGCCGAAGATGCCCGGCCGGCGCGGCGGGATCACCGCGTTCGTCGTCGAGGCCGACGCGCCCGGCATCACCGTGGAGCGGCGCAACAGCTTCATGGGGCTGCGCGGCATCGAGAACGGGGTGACCCGGCTGCACCAGGTGCGGGTGCCGGCCGCCAACCGGATCGGCCGCGAGGGCGACGGGCTCAAGATCGCGCTCACCACCCTGAACACCGGCCGGCTGTCCATCCCGGCGGTGTGCACCGCGGCCGGGAAGTGGACGCTGAAGATCGCCCGGGAGTGGTCGGCGGCCCGGGAGCAGTGGGGCCGGCCGGTCGGCAGGCACGCCGCGGTGGCGAACAAGATCTCGTTCATCGCGGCGACCACCTACGCCATGGAGAGCATGGTCAACCTGTCCTCGCAGCTGGCCGACGCCGGGGACAACGACATCCGGATCGAGGCCGCGCTGGCCAAGCTGTGGACCAGCGAGATGGCCTGGCTGATGGCCGACGACCTGATGCAGATCCGCGGCGGCCGCGGGTACGAGACGGCTGAGTCGCTGGCCGCCCGCGGTGAGCGCGCGGTGCCGGTCGAGCAGCTGATGCGCGACATGCGGATCAACCGGATCTTCGAGGGCTCGACCGAGATCATGCACCTGCTGGTCGCCCGGGAGGCGGTCGACGCGCACCTGGCCGCGGCGGGCGAGCTGGCCGACCCGGAGGCACAGCTGAGCGCCAAGGCGCGGGCGGCGGTCAAGGCCAGCGGCTTCTACGCCCGCTGGCTGCCCAAGCTGGTGGCCGGCCGGGGCCAGGTGCCAGGTGCCTACGGCGAGTTCGGCGAGCTGGCCGCCCAGCTGCGGTACGTGGAGCGGGCGTCCCGCAAGCTGGCCCGGTCCACGTTCTACGGGATGGCGCGGTGGCAGGCCGGGCTGGAGAAGCGGCAGGGCTTCCTGGGCCGGGTCGTGGACATCGGCGCCGAGCTGTTCGCCATGGCCGCGTGCTGCGTGCGCGCCCGGATGCTGGCCGCCGACGGCAACCCGGACGCCGCCAGCGCCCAGCAGCTGGCCGAGGTGTTCTGCCAGCAGTCCAGGCTGCGGGTGGAGCGGCTGTTCGACGCGCTGTGGGACAACGCCGACGACGCGGACTACCAGCTGGCCCAGGATGTGCTCGCCGGCCGGCACGTGTCCGTCGAGGCCGGGGTGCTCGACCCGAGCGAGGGCACCGGGCCGTGGATCATGGAGTGGAAGCCGGGTCCCGCGACTGCGGAGAACCTGGCCCGCCGGTTCCTGCCGCCCGCGACCGGCTGACCGGCGACGTGCCGGGGCGCCGCGGACCGGGGGCGGCCGGTCCGCGGCGCTAGGGCCCGCCTGCGTCGCCGGCGGTGCGCAACGACTGACCGGGGGGCGTGGCAGACCGGGGGGGGCC
>JBKOWA010000285.1:0-3259 GCA_046724155.1 Actinomycetota bacterium | reverse complement strand
GTCTTGGACAGGTGCGAGGGCTCGCCGGTGGTGAAGCACACCGCCCGGCCGCGCTCGTCGGTGACCAGGGTGTCGGCGCGGCCTTTCTCGGTGCGGCCGCGTTTGCCGTTGTGGCCCTTCGCGACCGGCTTCGCGCCGCCGTAGGGCACGAAGTGGTCATCGACGTAGAAGATGCCGGCGCTTTGTCCGGCGACGCCAAGCATGCCGGTAGCCAGCGTGCGCTGGCAGGCCAGCACGTCGGTGGCATCAGCGATCCCGGCCAGCCGGGGCCGCAGCGTGTGCAGCTCCGGCGAGGCCGACAGACCCACCAGCGGCCCGGCCTGGCGGCGGACCAGCGTCTTGACCTGCTCGATCGAACCCACCCCCAACAGCAGCGCCAGCACCGTGAAGGTGGCCACTTGGGCCTGGTCGAACCGCCGCCACGCCGCCCCACCCAGACCAGCGAAAACCTCCCCGGCCCCAACCCGGTCCACATAGGCGTAGGCCAGCATCGCCCCGGCGTACCGGCTGCGATAACTGCCGGCCGCGACCCGCCCCGAGGCCGGCCGCACCAGATCCGAGGCCGGCCGCACCACCAGCTCGGTACAGCCACCCCCAGCGCCCGACGCGTCCGGACCGACCCGCCCCGCCGACCCACCAACCTCGGCGTCGGGATCGGGATCGGCGTCGGGGACGGGGACGGGACCAGCGTCGGGACCGGGGTCGGGGACGGGACCGGGGTCGGGGACGGGACCGGGGTCGGGGACGGGACCGGGGACGGGGTCGGGGTCGGGAAAGTCCAGTTCGGCGGCGAGGGGTTCCGGGGCCGGCGCCGGGTGGCGGTGTAACGCCCAGGAGATCCCCGACTGGGTCACCCCCAGCCGCTCGGCGGCCTGCTGCTGGCTGGCACCAGCAGCCAACCACCGGCGGACCTCCGCCACGACCTGCCCGGTCAGCGCCGCCGGCCGCCCGGAAGTCTTCACCAACGCCACCGACCCACCACGCTCGAACGCCGTACGCAGATGCGAGACCGTGCCCGGCCTCAACCCGAACGCCTCAGCGACCTGCCCGACACCGAACCCCATCTGGGTCAACATGACCATGCCCAAGTTACGGGCCCCGAGGTCACCGTCGCGGTACGGGCCCACCAGCCCGACCCCGCCCGCACTCACCGCCACCTGCCCGTCCCACCGGTGCACCACCAGCACCGGACGCTGCTCGGGCATCCCGGAAAGCAGCTGCTGCACCGCCTGACCCACGCCCCGAGTCTACCGCGTTTCCCGTCCTCTGTATGCACAAGATCCTTGTACATCGGCTCCCAAGAAACCACAGGTCAGAGCTTGATCGGTTAGCTACTTCAGGAGGTCTGGGACACCGGAACCGCACTGGTCCACCTCGGCCGCGTGCTGGTCCGTCTCGGCGAACCCGCCGCCGCTCTGCCGCTCCTGGAACGCGCCCTCAACATCACCGAGTCCAGACGTGGAATCATGCACCCGCAAACGGCCACCGCCCTCGTCTCACTCAGTACCGCCCTCCGCGGGCTCGGACAAATGGACGCCGCCCAACCCGTTCTGGAACGCGGCCTGACCATCCGCCGGATAGCATACGGCGGCGAGCACCCGTGGACGGGCTCGGCCATGACCCGACTAGGCTCCATCCTGGTCATGCGCGGCGAGCCCGCGACCGCCAAACCCATCCTCGACCGCGCACTACACATACGCGAACGCGCGTACGGCACCCATTCCCTCGCAGTTTCCGACGCCCTCATCCCGCTCGGCCGGGCGCTGATCGAACTCGGCGAGCCAGCGGCTGCGCGCCCCCTGCTCCAACGCGCGGTAACTCTCTCCGAGGCGATCCTCGGCGCCGACCACACACGACACGCCGCTGCCCTGTCCTGGCTTGGCAACGCCCTGCGCGCCCTCGGCGAGCCAACCACCGCACGCCCCCTGCTCGAGCAGGCTCTCCGTATCCAGCAGGCCGCCTACGGACCGGACCACTCATGGACCGCCAACACCATGCTCCACCTCAGCCACGTCCTGTCCGACCTCGGCGAGTCAACCGCCGCAGCCGCCCTGCACGCCCGCGCCAGCCACATCCACCAGGCAACCTACGGACCGGACCACCAACCGGGCGAACCACCCTACTGAGCGCCCCTCCCGCGCCCCTGATCACCACGCCGATACCGGACAGGGATACCGGACAGGTTCCTCGACGCGTTGCAGGTGCCGCCGGAACGGATCCCGGTCGACCTCGACACCCAAGCCGCGTTATATCGCGCCAGTTAGTCACGAGACGTGACGGATCGACTACAGTTCCGGCAGGGTGTGCAGAGACGCTAAACTCCCGGCCGTGACGGGTAAGCGTAAGGCCCCGAGATGCCGGATCTGCCGCAAGCGCCCGCCCTGGGTGTACAAGAACTGCCCGCCAGGGGTGTGCAAACGTTGTTACCATAAGCACGTCTGGACCGAACGGCCGAATACGCGTGGGCAACGCTGAGCAGCAGGTGACGCGCCGAACGAGCACCGATCCGGCGAGGCGCCATCTTCGGCCGGCTGCCGACACGCCGCCGAGTCCGATGGTTCTCGGTTCTGACTTGGACACTGAAGGGTGCTCTCAGTTCGGCCACCACGCCAGCGGAAGGTGGTTGCGGATGACCCGGTCCTTGGTCACGAAGGTGGTGCCCGAGGTGACGGCCTGCGCTGAGAGCAGCCGGTCGAACGGGTCGCGGGTCCAGTCCAGGGCTGCGGCGGCCTGGCAGATCTGCGCCGACGGCGGGTCGGTCAGCACCATCTCCAATTTCGGGACAAGCTCGTCCACAATGGTTTGAGCCGGCACCGACACCTTTCCCACCTCATAGAGATACTGCAACTCCAGCCAGACGAACGGCGACAGCCCGAGCGGTTCGGCGTCGAGCCGCCTGCGCACCGAAGGCGGAACCAGTCGCTCAGGATCGTCGTAAAGCCACACCACAATGTGTGTATCCAGCAGGATCACGGACGCCACTCACCGGACCAGTCGAGGTGGACAAGACCTTCCGGGTCACCGACGATCGTGCCGGGATGAGGCGACAGACGCGATAGCTTCGCAGGCGCATCGACGGGCACGATCCGCAGCCGCCGCCCACCGCGCTCGACCTCCAGCGGCACCCCGCTGGCCAACACCTCGTCGAGCAGCCGGTACACGTTCTGCCGCAGCTCAGAGGCGGTAATCGCCATGGCATCCACCCTCCTCGTACGTACACCAAACATAACACGTACGTACGTCAACCAAGCTACCACAC
>JBKOWA010000403.1:0-2807 GCA_046724155.1 Actinomycetota bacterium | reverse complement strand
GGCCGCCACCTGCCCATTTGTGCCCAAATTTCGACGGGGCCGCCGGGGGTCGGCTCCGCAGAATCCGAGAAGACGCTGCCCGGCGGCTGTCGGCACCCTGGTTATAACGGCGGCAAAACGTCCGCGTTCGGCACCTGTCGTTGCCCGAGACAGGTCGACAGGTCGTGGCTGGCATGTCGTCGGCTGGATCAGTCATTGACCAGACCAGTCGCTGCTTGGACATCAGTTCGTGACGGAAGGGGACCCATGCCCACCACGATGCTGGGCGCAATACGGAAGCGCCTGCTCACGCCGCCGATGAACGTAACGTCGTTCGCGGTTCGCGGATTCCGGACCGACACGCCGGCTCGGGAGAAG
The DNA here is from genome assembly GCA_046724155.1 of Actinomycetota bacterium. Classification (GTDB taxonomy): domain Bacteria; phylum Actinomycetota; class Actinomycetes; order Mycobacteriales; family JACQDL01; genus JBKOWA01. The sequence goes on along the minus strand of JBKOWA010000403.1, from coordinate 2,450 downwards.
CTGGAAGAAAGCGCCCGGCAGTTCACCATGGGGTTCGAGATCGCCATCGAGCAGAAGGGCAACGAGGCGATCTTCGAGCGCCTGGAGATGCTCGAGCAGGAATACCGCGGCCTCGCCTACGAAGGCGCGGTCATGGCCCTGAGCCTTCGCGACGTCATGTCCCCGGCGCCCGGCCACAAGAATGTGGAGAGTTTCATCCGGGTCGGCGGCCTGGGTGCACACCAGGTCTTCATGGCCTATATCGGAATCGGCTTCACCTTTGCCCGGCTGCCGAAGTTCCTCTGGTGGCGGGCCATGCCGAACGTGGCGCTGCTGCCCGAGCACCCCGCCCTCAGCTGGATGGTCCTCGACGGCTACGCCTTCCATGAGTCCTTCTTCCACACCGACAAGTGGGTGCGCCAGCAGTACGTCTCGCCGCGGGTCCCCTGGAAGTGGAAGGGATCGCACGACTGGGTGCTGAAGGCGTTGGACCACGGCGTCGGGCGGTCGATGTGGTTCATCAACGCCGGCGACGTCGAGGACCTCGCCAACATGATCAACGGGTTCGCGCCGGCCCGCCGGGCCGACCTGTGGAGCGGTGCCGCGCTGGCCGCCAGCTACGCCGGCGGGACCGATGAGGACACCCTGAACGAGTTCGTGAAGAAGTCCTGGGACTACCGCGCGGAGGTCGCCCAGGGCTCCGTCTTCGCCATCAAGCAGCGCGTCATGTCCAACCTGATGACGCCGCACACCGAGCGCGCCTCGCAGATCTTCTGCAACATGCCGCCCGACGAGGCGGCCTCACTCACGGACTGGGCGGCCGTCGACCTGCAGGACACCGCGAACGTACCGGCCTACGAGATCTTCCGCCAGCGGATCCAGTCCAAGTTCCAGAACTAAGGAGCCGTAGTGTCCACACCAAACGTCCGCCGCGGTCGCCGGGTTGTCCCGGCCCTGCTGGCAGGCGCGCTGATGGTGACACTCTTCGTGGTGGCCCGGCTCCCCGGAGCCTCCGCCGACGAGAAGTCCGATGTCAGCGCCCGGTACAAGTTCACCTCGCTGCCGATCGAGCTGCCGCCCGGCCTGCCGAGCAAGGACATCCGCAAGGTCAACCCCGCGTACAACCGGATCGTGGCCTGGCTGTCCTCGGTCGGCGCCGGGGTCGCGGTCAACGACCTGGCCGGCACCGGCAAGCCGGAGGACATCTGCCTCGTCGACCCGCGCAGCGACAAGGTCATCATCACGCCGGCGCCGACGACGGGCCGGCGGTACGCCCCGTTCGTGCTGAACCCGGCGCCGCTGCCCTACGACGACCGGATGGCGCCCACCGGCTGCACACCGGGCGACTTCAACGAGGACGGCCGGATGGACCTCCTCACCACGCACCTGGGCCGCACCCCGATCCTCTACCTGGCCAAGGCCGGCGCCACCACGCTGAGCGCCGATGCGTACATCCCGACCGAGGTGCTCCCGACCGTCCCCTCGCCGAACGGCGCCTACAACGGCCCGCGCTGGAACACCACCGCGGTGGCCGTGGAGGACTTCGACGGTGACGGCCACGCCGACATCGTGGTGGGCAACTACTTCCCCGACTCCGACGTGCTGGACCCCGAGGGCCAGAACAACGTCCAGATGAACGACTCGATGTCGCGGGCGCAGAACGCCGGCGGCGCGCACGTGCTGCACTGCGCCGGCATGAGCCCGAGCAAGGTGGTCTTCGAGGAGCAGCGCCACGCGATCCCGTACCAGTACGCCACCGGCTGGACCCTCGGCGCCGCCGGTGCCGACCTGGACGGCGACATGCTGCCCGAGCTGTACCTGGCCAACGACTTCGGCAACGACCGGATGTTCCACAACGTCTCGGCGCACGGCCAGATCCGGTTCGCGATGGTGGAGAACCACCGGCACCCGACCACGCCCAAGTCGATGGCGCTCGGCCACGACTCGTTCAAGGGCATGAGCATCGACTTCGCCGACCTGCGCGGCACCGGCCGGCTGGACGGGTTCGTCAGCGACATCACGGTCAACTGGGGCATCCAGGAGAGCAACCTGCTCTGGATCAACAAGTCCAAGGACGACGCGGACGCCCGGAACACCTTCAACAAGGGCGAGGCGCCGTTCGAGCAGGAAGCCGCCAAGTACCGGGTGGCGTGGACCGGCTGGGGCTGGGACGCCAAGATGGCCGACTTCAACAACAGCGGCAACCTGTCGATCGTGCAGACCGACGGCTTCGTCAAGGGGGACATCAGCCGGTGGCCGTGGCTGCAGGAGCTGGCCATGGCGAACGACGACCTGGTCAAGAACCCCAAGATGTGGCCGTTGGCCGGGCGCGGGGACGAGATCGCGGGCCACGAGCCGCTGGCCTTCTTCGCCCGCTCCGACGAGGGCTACTTCATCAACATCAGCCATGACCTCAACATCGACTGGCCGAACCTGAGCCGCGGTGTCGGCATCGCGGACACCACCGGCAC
>JBKOWA010000480.1:0-6199 GCA_046724155.1 Actinomycetota bacterium | reverse complement strand
GATATCGAGCGCGCGGTCCATGACAGCCTCGGTGACAGGCAGCCAGCGCGAAGCACGTTGACGAGCGATCACCCTGGCATGATCATCAGCGTTGCGCGCCGAGTACGCCAACTCCATCGCAGTCAGGTGGCTGCCCGCCAGAATGTGCCCTGCCTCTATCAGCCCCACCAGCTCCGTCTGGGCCGCGGCGTCGCGGCGCGCCCACTCCCACGCAGACTTGTCCACGAGGTAGACGGTCAATGCCGCCACGCCCCCCGCATGGTGTCGTCGTCGAGGTCGAGGTCCATCCCCAAGAGGTCGGCCGTCATCAGGCGGGAGGCGCGCTGCTCGGCGATCCTGCGCAGGGCGGCGTTGACGGTGGCGACCTTGGTCGTCGTGCCAAGCTCCTCTGCCGCCAGCCGCATCGCCTCGTCGTCGATGTCTATGACAGTTCGCATCCGCTCTCCTCACTCCCCTCTAGCCTTGATGTCGGAGTTCCAGCCACGAGTGTATCAGGTCAAGCACTCATTTGATATCCGACTCTTCGGTCATGAGGGCGGCTGCAACACCGTGTCATAACCCCCGAGTCAGACCATCACCGACGAGCTACTCCTGGCTCGGCGGCGGGGCTTCGGCGGCGGGGCGGGCGTGCTCGGCCAGCCAGCGGATGGCCAGCGCGTAGCCGGTCACGCCCAGCCCGACGATCACCCCGGCGGCCACCGCGGAGATGTAGGAGTGCCAGCGGAACTCCTCGCGGGCGTGCACGTTCGAGATGTGCACCTCCACCAGCGGCGCGGTCAGCAGCGCGCAGGCGTCCCGCAGCGCCACCGAGGTGTGCGTCCAGCCGGCGCCGTTGAGCACCACCGGGCTGCCGGCCCGGGCCGCCTCGTGCAGCCAGTCGATCAGCTCGCCCTCGTGGTTGGTCTGCCGCACCTGCACCGGCACCCCGACCTCGGCCGCGGTCCGCTCGCACAGCGCCACCAGGTCGGCATACGTGGTCGAGCCGTAGATCTCCGGCTCCCGGGTGCCCAGCAGGTTCAGGTTGGGGCCGTTCAGGACCACGATCACTGGGCCCCCTTGCTCGGCTCCGCGCTCGTTCCGCTCCTCGGCCCGCCGATCAACCGCGGCGTCGCCGCTCGTAGCCTGGGCGGGCCTGCGATGCTCGCTCGCTGTCGCCTCACGAAGCAACCTCCGCGTACGCGGCAGCCAGCATGGCCGGGTCCGGATCCTCGAGCCTGGACGGGCGGGCCAGCCCGTCGAGCACCACGAACCGCAGCCGCGACCCGCGCGCCTTCTTGTCCACGGCCATGGTCCGCAGCAGCTGCGGCCAGGCGTCCGCCCGGTAGCTGGTGGGCAGCCCGAGCGCGGCGAGCAGCCGGCGGTGCCGGTCCGCGGTGGGCGCGTCCAGCCGGCCGGCCAGCCGGCCGAGCTCCGCGGCGTACACCAGGCCGACGCTGACCGCCGCGCCGTGCCGCCAGCGGTACCCCTCGACCTTCTCGATGGCGTGGGCCAGGGTGTGCCCGTAGTTGAGGATCTCCCGCAGCCCGGACTCCTTCAGGTCCGCGGAGACCACCTCGGCCTTGACCCGGACCGCCCGCTCGACCAGCTCGCGGGTCAGCGCGCCAGGGCGGACGGCGGTCGCCGGGTCGGCCTCGATCAGGTCGAGGATCGCCGGGTCGGCGATGAAGCCGCACTTGACCACCTCGGCCAGGCCGGCCCGGTAGTCCTCGGCCGGCAGGGTGGCCAGCGCGGCCAGGTCGCACAGCACCCCGGCCGGCGGGTGGAACGCGCCGACCAGGTTCTTCCCGGCGCCGATGTTGATGCCGGTCTTGCCGCCGACCGCGGCATCCACCATGCCCAGCAGCGTGGTCGGCACCTGCACCACCCGGACCCCCCGCAGCCAGGCCGCCGCCACCCAGCCGGCCAGGTCGGTGACCGCTCCCCCGCCGAGGCCGACCAGCGCGTCGGACCGGGTGAAGCCCAGCCCGCCCAGGGTGTCCCAGCAGCGGCCGGCCACCCCGAGCGTCTTCGCGTCCTCCCCGTCCGGCACCTCGATCAGCTGCACGTGGAACCCGGCCGCGCTCAGGTCGTCATGGATCATGCCCGCCGCGACCCGCACGGTCGGCTGGTGCACCACCGCCACCCGGTCCGCCCCAGCCAGCAGCCCGGCCAGCTCCCCGGCCAGCCCGACACCCACCACCACCTGGTACGGCGCCTCCCCACGCACCTCGATCCGTGCCGGCTCCGCGCCAGCTCCCTCGCCCGCCGAGGCGTGACCCTGCTCTAGTCCGTTCACCCGCTCACCAGCCTCAGCAAGCCACTTTCGCGTAGTAACCACGGCCTGAAGAACCTCTGGACAACGATTTCGGCCGACCGCTCCTCGACCGGCACGTCGAACTGGATACCACCCGCCACCAGGTCGGCCTCCTTGACTGGCATCAGCTTGCCGCCGGGAAGGTGTCGGGTGGCGTCGTGGGCACGGGAACCGGCTTAAGGTAACCTTTCTCCCACAGCCAGCCGAGCTCCGCACCGCTGGCGAGCATGTCCTCCACCAGGCTGAGCCGGTCGGGGCGCACCGCCTTCGTGTAGCCGTTGTCGTCGCGGTACAACACGAGCACCTCGCGGGCAGTGCACGCGTTGACGAACTCATGGGAGTGCGTCGTGACGAGGATCTGCGACCGGCCCGACGCCACACGGCAGACCTCGGCGAGGCCAGGTAGCAGTGACGGGTAGAGGAAGTTCTCCGGCTCCTCAATGCCGACGAACGACGCGGGGTCCGGATCGTAGAGCAGGGTCAGGTAGGCAAGTATCTTGATGGTGCCGTCGGAGGCGAACCTGGCCAGCACCGGCTCGTCGAACGGTGCATCCTTGAACCACAGAATGAGCCGACCGTCGGGCGTGATTTCGTAGCTGACGGACTCCAGCCGTGGGACGCTCTCCCGCAACGCGGCCAGGATGTGGTGGAGGCGGTCCGGCTGCCGCTCACTCAGGTACTGCAGCACATTGCTGAGGTTGTCTCCCGACTTCGACAGCCGGTCTTGGGGTCCCACGACGGGCATGCCACGGCCCGCGTCGGCAGTGAAGTACGAGAGATACCAACCGGTGATGAAGGTCCGCAGTGCTTCGATCCGAGGATGCTCCTTGAACTGGCCCAGCGCATTGACCGCCAGGACGTCTGTGGCACTGAGCGCCTGCGGGCCGCGCCGACCCTTCTGCTCATCGTAAACCTCACCGGAACCCAGCTGGAAATCAAGAATATGTCTTAGCTTTCCCTGCGCGGGGGCGGTGGTCCATCTCAGCCATTCTCTCGCGATCACAGGGCGGCCCGCGGAATCGTCGTCATCCAGTTCGAGGTGATACGTTAGGAGTCGAGCCTTCGGGGCTTCCCGGTAGGAGAACTCGACCACCACTGGTCCGCTGCTACCCCTGGATCTTATCTGGCGGAGACCGCCGCGACGGTCGCACGCCGCGCGCACATTCTCAGCGAAGCATTCGCTCAGGAACGCAAAAACGTCGAAGAACGTCGACTTACCGCTGCCATTGGGCCCGATGAGCACGGTCAAGGGTGAGAGGTGGCGAACCTCGAGGTTGCGCAGCGCTCGGAAGTTCTCCACCCGGATCGACGTGATGAGCGGCGGCCGCATGCCCCCTCCGAGGTCAGGCTGGCTGTCAGGCCAGCGTAGAGGGTGGAGCGGGCGGCGCGTCGGGAACACGCGGACGGATCGCTTCGAGGACGGCGGTGGCGACCTCGGTGGCGGGGCGGCCGTCGGTGGGCACGGTCGCCGTGGCCACCTTCTGGTATGCGGGTAGCCGTTCGTCGAGCAGCGCCTTCAGTTGGGCCCGGACGTTGCCGAGCAGCAGCGGGCGGTCCCGGTTCAGGCCGACCCGGCCGGCCGCCTCGGCAGCGGTCACGGCGAGATACACGACGGTGTGGGCGGCCAGTCGGCGCTGGGTCGTCTCGTTCAGCACGGCGCCGCCGCCGAGCGCCAGCACCCCGGGGAAGCCGGCCAGCCCGGCCGCGACGGCCTCCACCTCGAGGGCGCGGAACGCCGGCTCGCCGTCGTCGACGAAGATCTCCGGGATCGGCTTGCCGGCGCGTTGCTCGATGTCGGCGTCGGTGTCGCGGAACGGCACGCCCAGCCGCTCGGCCACCAGCCGCCCCACCGTCGTCTTGCCGGCTCCCGGCGCGCCGATCAGCACCAGCACCGGCGGCCCGGCCGGCTGGCTGTCATGCTCGCCGGGTCGGGCACCGCGCTCGGCTACCGCGTTCGCCGGGACGGGCGCATGTTCGGTCGCCCTGCCGGTTCGCTCGCTGCCCTGCAGATCCGTTCGCTCGCTGCGCTCGCTCACCTGATCACCAGCGTGCTCAGGTAGCCCTCGAGGTTGCGCCGGGTCTCCGGCACCGAGTCACCGCCGAACTTCTCCAGTGCGGCGTCGGCCAGCACCAGCGCCACCATCGCCTCGGCCACCACGCCGGCGGGCGGCACCGCGCACACGTCGCTGCCCTGGTTGATCGCCTGCGCCGGCTCGCAGGTGAGCACGTCGACGGTGGACAGCGCACGCGGCACGGTGGCGATCGGCTTCATCGCCGCCCGCACCCGCAGCAGCTCCCCGGTCGTCATGCCGCCCTCCACACCGCCGGCCCGGCCGCTCGTCCGCCGCACGCCGTCCGGGGTGTTCTCGATCTGGTCGTGCGCGTGCGAGCCGCGGATCCGGGCCAGTGCAAAGCCGTCGCCGAACTCCACACCCTTGATCGCCTGGATGCCCATCAGCGCCGCCGCGACCCGGGCGTCCAGCCGGCGGTCGGACTGCACGAAGCTACCCAGCCCCGGAGGGAGACCGTACACCACGACCTCGACCACCCCGCCGAGGGTGTCGCCGGCCCGGCGGGTGGCGTCGATCTCCTCAACCATCAGCTGGGACGCCTTGCGGTCGAAGCAGCGGACCGGGGACTCCTCGACCGCGGCCCGGTCAGCGGGGGTGGGGATGACGCCCTCCGGCGCGGCGACCGTGCCGATGGCCACCACGTGGCTGAGCACGTCCACGCCGAGCGCCTGGCCCAGGAACGCCCGGGCCACCGTGGCCATGGCCACCCGGGCGGCGGTCTCCCGGGCGCTGGCCCGCTCCAGGATCGGCCGCGCGTCGGTGGCCGCGTACTTCTGCATGCCGGCCAGGTCGGCGTGCCCGGGCCGGGGCCGGGTCAGCGGGGCGTTGCGGGCCTGGGCGGCCAGCTCGTCCGGGTCCACCGGGTCGGCAGACATCACGGTGGTCCACTTCGGCCACTCGGTGTTCCCGACCCGGATGGCCACCGGACCGCCCATGGTCAGGCCGTGCCGCACCCCCCCGGTGATCTCCACCTCGTCCTGCTCGAACTTCATCCGGGCGCCCCGGCCGTAACCTGCCCGCCGCCGGGTCAGCTCGGCCGCGATCTCGCTGGACGTGACCGACACCCCGGCCGGCATCCCCTCCAGCACGGCGACCAGCGCCGGCCCATGCGACTCTCCAGCGGTCACCCAGCGCAACATACGAATCAGTCTCCCAAACGGCGGTAGCGGTCCCCAATACCGCTGATTGCTCTCTTGCCGCTTCCGGGGCGGCGGCACGGTGGCCGGCCGGCGGAGGGGTCACCGCAGGCCGGCCGCCCGCAGGTAGCCATCCAGCAGCGGCTGGCCGACCCCGACGGCGAGCACCGAGCCGGCCAGCAGCGCCGGCCCGTACGCCAGGTGGGTACGCCAGCCGGCCCGCCCGGTGGCGAGCAGCGCCACCGCGGCCACCGCGCCGAGCAGCATGCCGGCGGCCAGCCCGAGGGCCAGCCGGCCGGCCCCGAGGTAGCCCAGGTAGAGCCCGAGCAGGCCGGCCAGCTTGACGTCGCCGAACCCCAGGGCGTTCGACGAGACCAGCGCGAGCAGCACGAACAGCGCGTACAACACGGCCATTGCGGCCAGCCCGCGCAGGTACGCCGGCCACGCCGAGTCGACCGCGGCGGCCACCGCGAGCAGCACCGCTCCGGCGGCGTAGGTGGGGTAGACAATCCTGTTCGGGAGTCTGTGCTGCTCCAGGTCGATCACGGTCAGCACGCTCGCGGCCAGCCCGAACCACACGTACGCCGGCAGCGCCGCGGCAGCGCCGACCCCCAGCCCGGCGAGCCCGCAGCCGGCCGCGGCCAGCCCGGACAGCAGCAGTCGGCGCCGCGGCTCCGCGCCGCCACCCCGCCACCAGC
>JBKOWA010000489.1:0-6160 GCA_046724155.1 Actinomycetota bacterium | reverse complement strand
GGCGTGACCAGCATCGACCCGCTGACGTTCCCACCCGGATTCGTCTGGGGTGCGGCGACCGCGTCGTACCAGATCGAGGGGGCGGTGGCCGAAGGCGGCCGGACCCCTTCCATCTGGGACACGTTCAGCCACACACCCGGCCGGACGGTCAACGGCGACACCGGCGACGTGGCGTGCGACCACTACCACCGCTACGCCGAGGACGTGGCGCTGATGGCCGACCTCGGGGTCACGGGGTACCGGTTCTCGGTCGCCTGGCCGCGGATCCAGCCGACCGGGCGGGGCGGGCCCGACCAGCGGGGCCTGGACTTCTACTCCCGGCTCGTCGACGCGCTGCTGCGGCGCGGGATCGAGCCCTGCCTGACGCTCTACCACTGGGACCTGCCGCAGCCGCTGGAGGATGCCGGCGGCTGGCTGTCCCGGGACACCGCCGAGCGGTTCGCGGAGTACGCCGGGATCGTGGCCGGCGCGCTGGGCGACCGGGTGCGGCTGTGGGTCACCCAGAACGAGCCGGTGGTGACCGCGTTCTACGGGTACGGGCTGGGCATCCACGCCCCCGGCCGGACGCTGCTGCTGGACGTCTTCCCGGTCGTGCACCACCTGCTGACCAGCCACGGGCTAGCCGTCCAGGCCATGCGTCCCAAGCTGCGCCCGGACGCCGTCACCGGCATCGCGCACAGCCTCGGGCTGGGCCGGCCGGCCGGCCGGAGCGCGGCGGACGCGGCCGCGGCGCGGGCGCTGACCGCGATGCAGGTACACCTGTACACCGACCCGGCGTTCGGCGGCGGCTACCCCCGGGAGGTGCTGGAGGTCCTGCCGGCGGCCGGGCAGCAGGTGGTCCGGGACGGCGACGCCGCGCTGGCCGCGCTCGGGCACGACTTCCTCGGGGTCAACTACTACGCGCCGCAGTACGCCCGGGCGCCCTCGCCCGGCAACCCGCTGCCGTTCGACCTGGCCGAGCCGCCGCCGGAGCTGCCGCGCAGCGGGATGGGCCTGGCGGTGGACCCGTCCGGACTCACCGAGCTGCTGCTGCACCTGGCGGACCGGTACGGCCCGGCGCTGCCGCCGGCGTACATCACCGAGAACGGCACCCCGGGCCACGACCTGCGGGGGCCGGACGGCGGGGTCCGCGACCCGGACCGGATCTCCTACCTGGAGGGGCACCTGAGGGCGCTGCGCGCCGCGATGGACCGCGGCGTGGACGTGCGCGGGTACTACTGCTGGTCACTGCTGGACAACTTCGAGTGGAGCTTCGGCTACGGCATGCGCTTCGGCCTGGTGTACGTGGACTTCGGCAGCCAGCGCCGGATCCGCAAGACGTCGTACCGGTGGTACAGCGACCTGATCGCCCGCCAACCCATCCCCTGACCGCCGCGCCACCGCCACGGGGTCAGCACCGCGGGGTGCCGGGCGGAGCCCCGAGCCGGGCGTGCAGGTAGGCGTTCATCAGCAGCTTGGCCTCCTCGACGATCTGCGGGTCGCCGTCCGGGTCACGGAACGCGAACCGGGTGACCGCGTCGGCGGCCTTGATCAGCACGACCACCGCGAGCCGCTCGTCCGCGGACAGCTCCTCCCCGAACCGGGACTGCACCAGCCCGAAGATCCGGTGCGCCAGCACCTGGTCGTTGTCCTCCTCCGGCTGCAGCAGGTGGGTGTCCACCACGTCGCCGAACCGGATCACCCGGAACCCGGGGATCCGCCGGTGCAGGTCCACGTAGAGGTCGATGGCCACGTCGATCATGTCCCACCAGTGCGCCAGCTGCGAGCAGGCCAGCACGTCGGCGAGCCGGGCCAGGTAGGTGTCCAGGTTGCGCTGGGCGAGCGCCTGCACGACCGCCCGCTTGTCGGGGAAGAACTGGTAGAGCGAGCCGACCGACACCTCCGCATGCTTGGCGATCATCGTGGTGGTCGTCGCCTCGTAGCCGACCTCGTCGATCAGCCGGGCGCAGACGTCGAGCATCCGCTCGACCCGGGCAGCACTGCGTTCCTGGACCGGGGCGCGACGCATTGTGTCCACCGGAGGATCCTCGCATCTTGCGGGTTGCAATGCCCCGGCATGACGCCCGGACCACCCGGGACCGCCGGCGCGTTCCCCCGAACCGGGCGCAGTCGTCCGGTTAGGGTGCTCAGCGTGGCCGACAAACTGGTGTGGATCGACTGCGAGATGACCGGGCTGGATCTCGGCCGCGACGTGCTCATCGAGGTGGCGGCCCTGGTCACCGACGCCGACCTGCAGATCCTGGGCGACGGGGTCGACGTGGTGATCCACGCCAGCGAGGACTCGCTGGCCGGCATGCCCCCGGTGGTGGCCGAGATGCATGCCAAGTCGGGGCTCACCGATGCGGTGCGGGCGGCCACGGTCACCGTCGCGGACGCGCAGCGGATGGTGCTGGACTACGTCCGCAGCGAGGTGCCGGAGCCACGGACCGCGCCGCTGTGCGGCAACTCGATCGCCACCGACCGGTCGTTCATCGCCCGCGACATGCCGGACCTGGACGCGTTCCTGCACTACCGGATGGTGGACGTGTCCTCGATCAAGGAGCTGTGCCGGCGGTGGTACCCCCGGGTCTACTTCGCGCAGCCGGTCAAGGGGCTGGCGCACCGGGCGCTGGCCGACATCCAGGAGAGCATCCGCGAGCTGCGGTACTACCGGCAGACCGTGTTCGTGCCGATGCCCGGCCCGACCTCGGAGGAGGCGCAGGCCGCCGCCGCACAGGTGCTGGGCGCCGAGGCCGCCGCGGCCGGGCTCCCGAGGACTGAGCTCCCGAGGACTGAGCTCCCGAGGACTGAGCCCGCCGAGGACTGAGCCCCGGTCGCACCATGCCCGCCCCGCCTGGCCTCCTCAGCCGAGCTGCCCGGTGTGGCCGTCGGGCGGTGCGCTGCGCAGGCCCGGCGCCGCTCCGCTATCATCGGCCCCGGACCGCGGGTCGCCCGCGGCCGTGGTGGGTGTAGCTCAGCTGGTAGAGCACCGGGTTGTGGTCCCGGGTGTCGTGGGTTCAAGTCCCATCACTCACCCAGCGTACAAATGTTCGAACCCCGGTCCGGAAAGGCCGGGGTTCGTCATGTCGGGCGGTAGGGCGTCGTTTCGGGTGTGTCCGGCAGCAAAGGGGGCGCACCGGCACAAGCCCGGTGTTGCGTGCGCTGGGTGGCGTCGGCGGTCCGGCCGGTCTCCTGGCGGATCCTCACAGCAGGGCCAGGTTGTGCTCGGCCAGCCGGGCCCGCTCGCATGGCCAGGCCGAACAGCAGACCACGCACAGCCCGCCGCACTCGACGTGTTCGTCCAGTACCGCAGCAGCGGTCCGGCTGGGGGAACGGGCGGGGCGGACCGGGTCGGGCTTCCGCCCCGCCCGTTGGCGGGCGGGCCGCCGGGAGGCTGGCGGACCGCCTGCCGTGGGGATTGGTCAGTGCACGCAGGCGTCCTGCATGGCCGAGTCGGCCCGGAGCACCATGGTCATGTGCGCCGGCTGGTAGTTCCCGGTGTCGTACAGGAAGCGGACCCAGCCCAACTTGTTGACCAGTTTGTCCAGCGACTTGCGGACCTCGGGGGAGGCCTCGGGCATCGCGGCGACGAGGGCATCCTGGCGAGCCTTGAGGGCGTGCCGCTCCGCCAACGTCATGGTGGGCTTGCCCTCCAGGCCGATGGCCGTGTTCCAGACTCCGAACACGTCGTCGGCCATCCCGGCGCAGGCGCTGCGGGCGAAGGACTCGCGGTCGGGGGCGGGGATGGACCGGCTGGCGGTCGCGCCCTGGGAAGGGCTGCTGTTGCTCGTGGTGGCGGTGCATCCGGCAGCCGTCACCGCGAAGGCGGCGAACAGCAGCGCGCTGATGAGCCGTTTCATGATGATTCCGTCCTTGGTTGGTTCGTGCGTGGTCGAGGGGCGGCCGCCGGGCCGGCGGGTACAGGGCTTCAGCCGGCCCGGCGCCGCAGTGGGTGAGCCGCGGTCGGTCAGCCCTGGTTGACCGCGGTGTTGTTGGGCAGCGCGAGGTACGGGAAGGTCGTGCGGAACGGCCGGTCGTTGGCGTCCACCCCGTCGCCGAGGTTGTCCGCCGCGGGGTCGTGGCCGGGCAGCAACGCGCCCTCGGCGACCCGCAGGGTGATGTCCACCACGTCGTCGGTGAGCCGGCGCCCGTTCGGGTACCCGGCCGTGTCACCACCGAGCACGCCCAGCCGGTTCGGGTTGGGCGCCGGTGCGATCGACATGTTCAGCCGCTGCATCTCGGACGGCTTGATCTTGGCCGGGTCGGCGTCGGCGTTCAGCCGCGGCGAGTTCAGCTTGTCCACCCCGGTGAGGAACACCTGGACCAGATCGTTGCGTGGCGTGGCCGGGGCAGTGATCTTGTAGATCGCCTGGACGAGCTTCGGGACCTCGGGGTTGGTCACCCGGGGCAGGAACTGCGCGTCGTTGACCGGCTTGCTGGCGTTGAACCGGTCCTTCTGGCCGACCGGAATGACCACCTCGTTGACCAGCGGCATGCCCAGCCGGGACACCTGGACCGGCTCGCCGAACTCGTCCCGGCTGCCGTCGGTGTTGGCCAGCGACACCCGCGGCCGGGAGGTGGTGCTCCAGATCCCGATCACCGGGTTCCGGGTGGCGTTGCCCTTCAGCGCCAGCTCCGACTTGGGCACCTGCAGCGCTACGGTGTTCACGTTGTAGCCGTGCAGGGTGTCCTGCCCGACCTCGGAGAAGTCGCCGCCGTACAGCAGGTCGAAGACCCTCAGGTCCAGGAAGAACGGGTCGTCGCCCTGGCCGGCGAACACCTTGCCGCGGCCGCCGAACGGGGTGACCGCCGCGTTGGACAGCGTCGCGTAGTTGGGCATCGAGGCGGGGCCGACGTTCGACGGCGCCACCGGGGCGTTCTGCACCAGGGTCGTGGTGCCCCACTTGGTGATCCGCTTGAGGGTGTAGAACTGCCGGAAGTTCAGGTCGGTGTCGTTCAGCGACGTGACCTGCCCGGTGTTGTACAGGAACGTGTTCGGGTTCCGGTACTGGTCGCGGAACGTCCACCGGTAGGTGATGTCCGGCAGGGCGTCGCCGTCGTTGTCGACGTTGATGTCGTAGGCGGTCTTCTTGGCGAACTTGTAGAAGTTCGGGCCGCCGTTCGGCTCCTCGAACGGGATCCAGTTCGCCAGCAATGTGACGGTGTCCTGTTTACCCTGTTCCGGGCTGACGAAGGCGTACACGTCGGTGGTGTCCAGCTCCGGTGTGCCGGCGATCAGCGGGGCTTCCCGGTGACTGGACGCGCCGGCACCTCCCGGCAGGCTCGCCGCCGCGAGTCCAGCCACTGCGAGCGCAGCCACGGCTCCGGCGATGACGCGTCGGTGCTGCATGTCTCCCCCCTTCGCGGGGTTCTTGGGCGCGACGTCCCGGGACGCCGCGCGGATCGTTGGTCCGCGGTTGTCGCTTCCTTTCGCCGGCCGACCGCCGGCCGGTTCCACCCGGAGCCGGATTCCGGAAACTGCCCGGCCCGCTGAACCGGTCGGCGGTCGACGGTCGAATACCTGGCCATGCGGTGGGTAGCGAGAGTGCGAGGCCGGGCGGCCCGGATCGGGCTGGCCCTGGTCGTGGTGGTCGGGGTGGCCGCGGGATCGGCCGCCGCGGGCGTCGTCCTGGCCGGTGGACCGGCGGGTACGCCGGCCACGGCGGGGGCGCCGCCCATCCGGGTGGGAAACCTCGATCCCGGCAGTGACGCGGCCGGGGCCATCACCCGGGCGCAGCAGCGGCTGGCCGCGGTGCCCCGGGACTGGGCCGCCTGGGCCGGTCTCGGGCTGCTCTACGTCCAGCAGGCCCGGATCACCGGCGACCCGGCGTACTACGCCAAGGCGGACGGCGTGCTGCGCCGGTCGCTGCAGCTGCAGCCGGACGGCAACCCCCAGGCGTACGTCGGGCTGGGCGCGCTGGCCGCGGCCCGGCACGACTTCGCCGGGGCGCTGCGGTACGGGGAGCGGGCGGTCCGGCTTGACGGGGCCTCGGCCGCGGGCTGGGGAGTCGTCTTCGACGCGCGCATCGAACTGGGCGGCTACGACGCGGCGGCGGTCGCGGCGCAGCGGATGCTGGACGCGCGGCCGGACACCAGCTCGCTCACCCGCGCCTCGTACCTGCTGGAGCTGCGCGGCGACCCGGCCGGCGCGCTGGCCATGCTGGACCGGGCGCTGCAGTAC
>JBKOWA010000185.1:0-2029 GCA_046724155.1 Actinomycetota bacterium | reverse complement strand
CCGCCGGGCCTACCTGGCGCGGTCCGGCCGGGTGGAGGTGGCGTACCGGCTGGTGCGCGGCCGGCTGGACGCGCCCGACCACCCGGCCGTCACGCTGGTCTCGGCCACGCCGGACGAGGTAGTGCTCGAGGTGGCCGGCGTGACCCGGACCTTCGCGGTCGCCCGCTACCCGGGCCTGGTCTGCGTGGACTCGCCGCTCGGCCCGGTCGCGCTGCGCCCGGTGGACCGCTTCCCGGCGCCGGACCGGGCCGCGGCGGCTGGCTCGCTGCTGGCCCCGATGCCGGGCACCGTGGTGAGCGTCGGGGTTGCCGAGGGCGACACGGTGCGGGCCGGCCAGCAGCTGCTCGTGCTGGAGGCGATGAAGATGCAGCACCCGGTGGCGGCCCCGGCGGCCGGCACCGTACGGCGGCTGCCGGTCAGGGTGGGTAGCCAGGTCGAGGCCGGCGCACTGCTCGCGGTCGTGGCCCCCGCCGAGCCCTGACCCTGGATCGTTGGTAGTTGGTATCGACGGGCGCGGAAGCAGCCGCACTCTGGTGCAGTTCAGCGCGCCCCATGGCGAGTGCCGGCCAACATGAGAAGACCGATTGTGAACGGCTGCGAGGTTGCGGCAGCATCGGCTACGACCACACGAACTGGCAGGCGAGCCGGATGAGCGCACACAGCGGCGACGCTCTACAGCCGCTGGTGGCCGTCCACCGGGCGGCCCACCGCAAGGCCGACCTGCGTCAGGTGCAGCAGGCTTACGGCGTGGCCGAGGAGCGGCACCGCGGCCAGTTGCGCGAGTCCGGTGACCCCTACATCACCCATCCGCTGGCGGTGGCCACGATCCTGGCCGAGTTGGGCATGGACACCACCACGCTGGTGGCCGCGCTGCTGCACGGCACGGTGGAACACACCGGGATGACGGTGGCCGAGGTCGAGGCCGAGTTCGGCGCGGAGGTGGCCCAGCTGGTCGACGGTGTGACCAAGCTGGACAAGGTCAAGTACGGGGTGGCGGCCGAGGCGGAGACGATCCGCAAGATGATCGTTGCGATGGCGCGGGACCCGCGGGTGCTGGTCCTCGAACTGGCCGACCGGCTGCACAACATGCGCACCCTGCGGTTCCTGCCGCCGCACAAGCAGGAGCAGAAGGCCCGGGAGACGCTGGAGGTGCTCGCCCCGCTGGCCCACCGGCTGGGCATGAACACGATCAAGTGGGAGCTGGAGGATCTCGGCTTCGCGACGCTGTACCCGAAGAGGTACGACGAGATCGTCAAACTGGTGGCCGAACGTGCCCCGGAGCGGGACGTCTACCTCGGCCGCTGCATCAACGTGGTAGATGCCGAGCTGAAGGCGGCCCGGGTCCCCAAGACCACCGTGTCCGGCCGGCCGAAGCACTACTACTCGATCTACCAGAAGATGATCGTGCGGGGCCGGGAGCTCACCGACATCTACGACCTGGTGGGCATCCGGGTGCTGGTGGAGTCGGTCCGGGACTGCTATGCGGCGCTGGGTGTGATCCACGCGACGTGGCCGCCGGTGCCGGGCCGGTTCAAGGACTACATCGCGATGCCGAAGTTCAATATGTACCAGTCGTTGCACACCACGGTGATCGGGCCGGGTGGCAAGCCGGTGGAGCTGCAGATCCGTAGCTTCGCGATGCACCGGACGGCGGAGTACGGCATCGCGGCGCACTGGAAGTACAAAGAGCAGAAGGACGCGCCGCTGTCCGGGCCGATGGCGCAGGATGAGATGGCGTGGCTGCGGCAGCTGCTGGACTGGCAGCGGGAGGCCCAGGAGCCGGCGGACTTCCTGGACTCGTTGCGGTTCGACCTGGGCGCCCGGGAGGTGTTCGTCTTCACGCCGAAGGGTGACGTGATTCCGCTGCCGGCCGGCTCCACCCCGGTGGACTTCGCCTACTCCATCCACACCGACGTCGGCCACCGATGTATCGGGGCCAGGGTGAACAAGAAGCTGGTCGCGCTGGAGAGCCGGCTGGAGAACGGCGACACGGTCGAGATCTTCACCTCCCGGTCGGCGGGCGCCGGGC
>JBKOWA010000423.1:0-12651 GCA_046724155.1 Actinomycetota bacterium | reverse complement strand
TCCGTCTGTGGCTGGGTTGGCGCTGGCGGCCCCGCCGCCGTCCTCGCCATCGAGGTGCACCTCGCGGCCCCGTCCGTGCCGCTGCCGGCCGTGCTGTTGCCCGTGGCGGCCCTGCTGGTCGGCCTGCTTCTCGCCCTGGGCCGGACCAGGGTGACCGTCCGCTCCGGCGAGCTGCGGGTGGCCGGCGCCCGGCTGCCGCTGCGGCTGGTGTCCGAGGTGGTGCCGCTGGACGCCGCGGGCCGGCGCGTCCTGCTCGGGCCCGCCGGCGACCCGGCCGCGTTCGTGGTGCAGCGGGCCTGGGCTCCCGGCGCGGTCTACCTGCGGTTGGACGACCCGGCCGGGGTCACGCCGTACTGGCTGGTGAGCACCCGGCGGCCGGCCGAGCTGGCCGGCGCGCTGCAGGCCGCCCGCCTCAGGTCTGCCTGAACCTGCCTGCGGTCCGTCGGGCCCGTCTGAAGCCTGCCCGGGCCACGCGCGGTCAGCGGCCACGCAGCTCGGCCAGCAGCTTGTCGCCGAGGGCCCGGGTGGTGCGCCGGTTGATCTCGGCGCCGGCGGCGGCACCGGCCAGCAACGGGGCTAACGAGGTGAGGTTGCGGCTGAGCCGGCGCATGAGCCGGATCCGCAGCTCGCGCTTGGCGGTCTGCCCGAGCGCGGCGGCCAGACCGCTGTTCGGCTTGGTCGGGTCGATCGCGCGCTGGCGGGTCCAGCTCATGAGGTACGCGGCGGCCCGGTCGACCAGGGAGCCGCTGGCCGGCTGGCCGGCCACCTCGTGCAGCTCGGCCACCAGCTTCAGCTCCACCGCGGCCACCGCCAGCGTCTCGGCGGCGAGCTGCACAGGGGCGGCCAGCAGGGTGGCCGGCGCGGCGTACTCGACGCTGGCCAGCACGCCGGCCGCGGCGCCGATCGCCGCGGTGGTCCGCTGGGCGTGCTTGACCAGGATCTGCGCGATCTCCTCGTCGGTGTGTCCCGGGTGGTGGTCCCGCAGCGTCTTCAGGTCGCGGAACCTGATCCGGGGGGCGATCTGGACCATCTCGTCGGCCAGCCAGCGCCCACCCCCCACCGCGCGCACCCCGGCGCCCTTGGCGCTGGTGGTCAGCCCACGGGTCATCAGGGCGAGCCCCTTCGACCGGCCCGCAGCGGTCGTTTCCTCGGCGGTCTGCACCGCCAGGTCGTGGACGCTGCGCCGCTCGGACTCCGGCCGCTCGGACTCCGCCGGGTCGGGTGACCCGGGCGGTCGCGACCGGTCGAATCGGGGCTCGCCGGACACGTCTCCTCCTTAGGCCGCGCAGTCCCGGCAGATCAGCTGGCCGTTGCGCTCGGCGGCCAGCCTGCTGCGGTGGTGCACCAGGAAGCAGCGGGAGCAGGTGAACTCGTCCGCCTGCTTCGGGATGACCCGGACCGTCAGCTCCTCGCTGGACAGGTCCGACCCCGGCAGCTCGAACGACTCACCGAACTCGGCCTCGTCGACGTCGACGATGCCGGACTGTGCGTCCGCCCGGCGGGCCTTCAGCTCCTCGAGCGAGTCCTCGCCGACCTCGTCTGCTTCGCTCCTCCGGGGCGCGTCGTAGTCGGTCGCCATCTATTCACTCCTGTACCGATGGGCGGGTGGCGCGTGGGTAACGCATCGAGGCCCGAATCTGTGCCCGATCCGGCCGAAGTTTTCCGCAGGTTAATGATTCGGCCTCGTGAGCGCGGAAGGCTACCGTGTCGGGCGACCGCACAGCAGACCACCACCCCATCGCGGGCCCCGAGTGTGACGGAGGTGACGAGGTGTCCGTGCCACCCGCCTCCGCCTGGCGGCACGCCGCCGGCCACGTCGTTCCTGCCGTCCACCGCGGAGCCCACAACGCCTGCGTACCCATCGAGATCCCGCACACACCCGCTCGCCGACCCGGGGTTCGACCCGGGCTGGGCCGCCACGGCCAGGGCCGCGCTCGGCGACCCGCCGGCCGGCGCCGCTGAGCCGGCCCGGCTCTCGACCGGGTGGCCGGGAGGGCAGCAGCGCAACCGCCGGCATCCGCACCGCTGACCAGCGGCTCCGTCTCGCCCGAACCGGCCTGCTCGGGCTAGATTTCCGACATGCCGAGCGGGAGAACCGGATGACCGCACTCAGCCCGATGGGGCGGGTGCCGCAGCGCCGCCCTGTCCCGCCGCGGGTCAAGCCGCACCGCCGACCGGGTCCCTGGCTGGCGTTCCTCGCCGTGCTGATCGTGCTCGCCGTGGTCGTCTGGTGGCGGGTGCTCGGCGCCGACAGCACGAACAACCCGGCCAGCGGCTGCACACCGAAGATCGACCACTCGGTGATCTCGATGGACCCGAGGACCGTGAAGGTGCGCGTCTACAACGCCACCGACCGCAAGGGCCTGGCCAAGCAGGTCGCGGACGGCCTGCGCAAGCGCCGCTTCTCGATCCTGGTGTCCAGCAACGACCCGTTGCGCGACACCCGGCAGGTCGACGGTATCGGGGAGATCCGGTACGGCTCGGCCGGCGAGAAGCAGGCGCTGCTGCTCAGCTTCTGGTTCCCCGACATCCACCTGGTTTCCGACCCGCGGACCGACGCCGCGGTCGACCTGGCGGTCGGGCCGACCTACCGGACGCTGGCCACCGACGCGCAGGTGAACAAGGCGAAGGCGGCGGCGGTCGACGCGCCCCCGACCGGCGAGGGGTGCTGAGCCCCCGGTGGCCGGCTCGACACTTGACTTCCGTCCCAGCCAGCACGGTTTCCGCTTCGCCAACAGCTGGCCGAAAGGCGCCCCCGTACGGGTCGGGCGGGTCACCGTGCTGCGGCTCAAGGGCGGGATGTGCGGCGGGATGTGCGTGGCGGTCCGGCGGCTATGGCAGGCCGGTACGCCGGTGCCGCCCGACCTCGCGGCACCGGTGGCCAGCACGCTGGCCGACCAGATCTGGCGTTCGCAGCTGGCCAGCCTGCGGCTGCCGCTCGGCCCCCTACGGTACCTGTGGCTGCAGCTCCCGGCGGTCTCCGCGGCCACCCGTCGCCGGGTGACCCGCGACGAGGCCGTCCCCGCCCTGCGGCGGTCCATCGCCGAGGGCGTGCCGCAGGTGCTCGGCCTGGTCCGCATCGTGTCCTGGAGCCCGCTCGCCACCAGCCACAACCATCAGGTACTGGCCTACGGCTACGAGGAGACCGGCGGCGACCAGCCCGGCCGGCCGGCCGGCCCGCTGCGCGTGCGGATCTACGACCCCAACTGGCCGGGCGACGACGACGTGGTGCTCACCGTGCACCCGGACGGCCGGGTCGAGCACAGCGACGGCAGGCTGGTCGCGGCCGTGTTCCCCACCGGCTGACCCCCCACCGGCTGACCCCCCGCCGGCTGACCCTGGCGGCCGGCGCCCGGGCAGCCACCGGCTCGGCAGGGATCGGCGGGGTCAGCTCCCCGTCGTCGGCTGCCCGTCCGGCCGGGCGAGTAGCTCGGTGAGCAACGCGAAGAACGCCGGCGCCACCCCGGGCGCCGCCGCTACGAACAGCTCCTCCCCCGGCGGCCGTCCGTACAGCCCGGTCAGCTCGGCGCCGGCCTCGGCCGCGACCAGCCCGCCGGCGGCATAGTCCCAGGCGTGCAGGCCGTGCTCGTAGTAGGCGTCGACCCGGCCGGCGGCCAGGAAGCACAGGTCCAGCGCGGCCGACCCGAACCGGCGGATGTCCCGCACTCGGGGCAGCACCGAGGCCACCACCACGGCCTGGGCCGCCCGGTCCCGCGCCGAGTACCCGAACCCGGTGGAGACCAGCGCCTGGGCCAGCTCGGTGCAGCCGGTCACCCGCAGCCGGCGGTCCGGCTGGCCCGGCGCGGCCAGCCACGCACCGCCGCCGACCGAGGCCAGGAACGTCTCGCCGCTGACCGGGTTGTGCACCGCACCCGCCACCACCGCGCCGGCCGCCTCGGCGGCGACCGACACCGCGTACTGCGGCAGCCCGTACAGGTAGTTGACCGTGCCGTCGATCGGGTCCACCAGCCAGCGCACCCCGGTGGAGCCGGCCTGCGGCCCGCCCTCCTCGCCCAGGATCGCGTCACCGGGCCGGAGCCGGCGCAGCTCGCCGATCAGGAACCGTTCCGACGCCCGGTCCATCGCGGTCACCACGTCGGTCGGGGTGCTCTTGGACTGCACGTCCAGCCCGGCCCGGTCCAGGCCGGCTCTGGCCCGCCCCTCGGCCACCAGCGCGCCGGCCCGGCGGGCCAGGTCGACCGCGATCGCGAGCAGCTCCTCCGCCATGGTCCCATCCGATCACAGCGGGTATGGCAGCGGGATAAGGTGCCGCCAGGACGGACCGAGGCCGAGGAGGACGAGCCGGTGTCGGCAGCTACGGGTAGCCGCGCGTTCGGGATTGACATCGGCGGCAGCGGCATCAAGTGTGCCGTGGTCGATGTCAACGCCGGGCGGCTGCTGACCGAGCGGCGGAGGGTGGAGACCCCGCTCGAGTCCACCCCGGAGGCGGTCAGCGCCGTGGTCGGCACGCTGGTCCGGGACGCCGCCTGGCAGGGGCTGATCGGGGTCACGTTCCCGGCGGTGGTCAAGCACGGGGTGGCGGTCACCGCGGCGAACGTGGACAAGCGCTGGATCGGCACCAACGCCGACGACGTGTTCACCACCGCCACCGGGCAGGACGTGACGGTGCTCAACGACGCGGACGCCGCGGGGCTGGCCGAGGTCCGGTTCGGCGCCGCGCGCGGGGTGCCGGGGGTGGTCATCGTGCTGACGTTCGGCACCGGCATCGGCAGCGGCCTGTTCCTGGACGGCAAGCTGGTGCCCAACACCGAGCTGGGTCACCTGGAGGTGGACGGGCAGGACGCGGAGACCAGGGCTGCGGCATCGGTCCGGAAGCGGGAGGACCTGTCCTACCCGGTGTGGGCCAAGCGGGTGCAGCACTACCTGTCGCACGTGGAGGCGCTGTTCACCCCGGACCTGTTCGTGGTCGGCGGCGGGGTGAGCCGGAAGTCGGACAAGTGGGTGCCTCTGCTGGACCTGCGTACCCCGGTCAAGCCGGCAGAGCTGCTGAACGAGGCCGGGATCATCGGTGCCGCGCTGGTGGCAGTCGAACGGCACGCAGTTGAGCGGCAGGGCAGCTAGCCGGCCGGGCCGCGCCGACCAGCCCGCCCCACCGCGGTGACGGTTGATGACGTGCCGGTTGGCGGCATTCCTGGCGAGGTGGCCGGGGTTGCGGCGAGCACGGCGTGCGCCTAGCTACACTTGACATGAACAGACCGGACCGTCGGCCAGCCAGCCGGGGCCGCGGTCCGGACAGAATCCCAGCAGAGCTGCCGGTCAGGCAGCACGTTCCAGTCGTAGGCACGGCCTCACTGCCTGGTGAAAGGGCTTTCGTGACATCTGCAGACTCCCGGTCTGACGGCACCGAGTCCAAGAGTGCGAGCCTGAAGGATGTGACCGACCTCCTGGTGGAACGGGGTCGGTCTCGGGGCCACCTTCGAGCCGACGAGATCACCACGGCGTTCGATGAGGCGGGCATCTCCGCGTCAGCCGGCAAGCGGGTGCTGCGCGCGCTGTCGGAACAGGGAGTGACGGTCATGGTGGACGCGTCCGCACCGACCAAGTTGTCACGCCGAGCCACGGCGGCCTCGGCACCGAAACGGGCCACCGTCACCAAGAACACCGGGAAGCGGGTGGCCAAGGCTGATCCGGCGGAGCCGGTGAAGTCCACGCTGAAGAGCGCGTCCGGCCCCGCCGCCGCGGTGGCCCCCGCGGCGGCACCCGCCCAGGGCCCGGCGTCTTCCAAGGGCCCGGCATCCCCCAAGGGCGCGGTGCCCAAGGGACCGGCCCGCAAGACGACCGGCAAGGGCGCCGCTCCCCGCAAGGCTGCCGCTGAGCCGCCAGCGCCTGCCGGGGCGGGCACCGAGCCGGTGCCGATCGAGGACGCCGTCCCCGACGCCGACGGGATGACCATCGACGAGCCGGTGGACCTGACCGAGGCCGAGGAGGAGGACTTCACCTGGGACGACGACGAGGAGGAGTCCGAGGCGCTCAAGCAGGCCCGCCGGGACGCCGAGCTCACCGCCTCCGCCGACTCGGTCCGGGCGTACCTGAAGCAGATCGGCAAGGTGGCGCTGCTCAACGCCGAGGAGGAGGTCGAGCTCGCCAAGCGGATCGAGGCCGGGTTGTACGCGGCCGAGCGGCTGCGGATGGCTGAGGAGGAGGGCGAGAAGCTCGCGGTGCAGAGCAACCGCGACCTGCAGTGGATCATCCGGGACGGCGAACGCGCCAAGAACCACCTGCTGGAGGCCAACCTGCGGCTGGTGGTCAGCCTGGCCAAGCGCTACACCGGTCGCGGCATGGCGTTCCTGGACCTGATCCAGGAGGGCAACCTGGGCCTGATCCGCGCGGTGGAGAAGTTCGACTACACCAAGGGCTACAAGTTCTCCACCTACGCGACCTGGTGGATCCGGCAGGCGATCACCCGGGCGATGGCCGACCAGGCCCGGACGATCCGCATCCCGGTGCACATGGTCGAGGTGATCAACAAGCTGGGCCGGATCCAGCGCGAGCTGCTCCAGGACCTGGGCCGCGAGCCCACCCCCGAGGAGCTGGCCAAGGAGATGGACATCAGCCCCGAGAAGGTGCTGGAGATCCAGCAGTACGCCCGGGAGCCGATCAGCCTGGACCAGACCATCGGCGACGAGGGCGACAGCCAGCTCGGCGACTTCATCGAGGACTCCGAGGCCGTGGTCGCGGTGGACGCGGTCAGCTTCAGCCTGCTGCAGGACCAGCTCCAGGCCGTGCTGTCCACGCTGTCCGAACGGGAGGCCGGCGTGGTGCGGCTGCGCTTCGGGCTCACCGACGGCCAGCCGCGCACCCTGGACGAGATCGGCCAGGTCTACGGGGTGACCCGGGAGCGGATCCGGCAGATCGAGTCCAAGACCATGTCCAAGCTGCGCCACCCGTCCCGCTCCCAGGTCCTGCGCGACTACCTGGACTAGCTGGAGGTATCTCGGAGATCCCCGGTCGGCACAGGTGGAGCGGCCGGATTCTACGCCAGTAATATTACGTAATATTACGCCAATACCCTAAGGGCATGACTGCTGTACGGGTGACGGTGAGTCCGGACCGCGCCTGCGCCGTCGCCGGCCGCACCCTCACCCCGACAGAGTGGAATGCCGCGCGACCCGGTCGCCGCTATGCGCCCGCCTGCACCCGCTGACCCGCGCGACGTACGACCGGGCCGCGCCGTCGCGGTAGCCTTGACAGTGTGGGCCGTACTGGGCCTGCTTCTCACGGCATGCCGCCACGAGCCGAAGGTTACGGAAGGCGGGAGTCACGGGATGTTCGTCATGGACGACTTCGAGTCCGGCGCGCTGACCGGTTGGCAGACCGTCAGCGGCGGCGCCGGGAGCTGGTTCGTCTACACCAACGGCAGCAAGGCACCCGATCCCGCTCGGAGTGATCCCAACGTACCCTTTGACGTCCCCAACCCGCCGCAGGGCAAGTTCGCGGCGGTGAGCGATACCAACGGTCCCGGAACACGCATCCTCTACCGCGACGTGAAGCTGGACGGTAGCTTCCTGCTCCACCTGAGCGTGTTCTATGCGGGAGTCGGCGGACTCAGCAGCCCGAAAACACTCGCCTACGACGAAGCCGGGGCCAATCAGCAGTTCCGGATCGACCTCGTCGCTCCCTCGGCACCAATCGACTCCGTGGCACAAGGCGATGTCCTGGTGAACGTCTTCGCGACCTTGCCCGGCGATCCGGACCGTCTTGAGCCACGCACCGTCAGCGTCGACGTGTCGCGCTGGGCGGGCCAGACGGTGCGCCTTCGCCTCGCCACCACCGACAACCGCGGCCCACTGCGCGCCGGAGTCGACGACATCCGGTTCGAGCCGATCCACCCGGACGCGAAGGCCCGGATCGAGCTTCCGCCCACCGCGGCGCCGGCACGCGCCCTGCACCTCGCGCTGCACCGACTGACCGAAGCGGACGCACTGAAGGCACTCTCGGACCGCGCCGACAAGCTCGCGGGCGAAGACGATTTCTCCGGTGCGGTGCTGGTCGCCAAGGACGGGCGGGTCGTCTTCGGCCACGCCTACGGGCTGGCCGACCGCAAGCGACGGATCCCGAACACCGTCCGGACGCGCTTTCGCGTCGGGTCGATGAACAAGATGTTCACCGCGGTGGCGACCCTCCAGCTGGTCGAGGCCGGCAAGCTCACGCTCACTGCCCCGCTCGGCACGTACCTGCGCGACTATCCCAACCACGAGGTCGCCACCAAGGTCACCATCCACCAACTCCTGACGCACACGGGCGGCACGGGCGACATCTTCGGCCCCGACTTCGAGGCCCATCGCCTCGCCCTTCACACGCTCGCCGACTACGTGAAGCTGTACGGCAGGCGCGGGCTCGAGTTCGAGCCGGGCAGCCAATGGGCGTACAGCAACTACGGCTTCATCCTGCTCGGCGCCGTGATCGAACGGGTCACCGGCCAGAGCTACTACGACTACGTAAGCGTGCACGTCTACGCGCCCGCGGGCATGACCAGGACCGGTTCGCTGCCCGAAGACCAAGCGGTCCCAGACCGATCGATCGGATACACCAAGCAATCCGGAGCGACCGGCCGGGCACCGAACACCGACACGCTGCCCTACCGCGGAACCTCCGCGGGCGGCGGCTACTCGACCGTCGAGGACCTCGCACGCTTCGCCCACGCGCTGCTGAGCCACAAACTGCTCAGCCCCGACACCACGAAGCTCCTGATCACCGGAAAGGTCGAGGCGGGCCCCGGCGGCAGTTACGCGTACGGCTTCGAAGACGCCCGAGGCGCGGACGGCAACGGCTGGGTCGGCCACGGAGGCGGCGCACCAGGCATGAACGGGGATCTGAAGATCTACCCGAAGTCCGGCTACGTGGTCGCGGTGCTGGCGAACCTCGACCCGCCGGCGGCACATCGCATCTCGGAGTACCTCGACCCCCGGCTGCCGGCCGGCTAAGAACGCTGACGGATCCCACCCGCTGGGCGCCGTCAGCGCCGCGCCCGGCATGCCTAACCGCGCCGCAGGGCGCCAGCCCTGGTTCGGATCCAGGTATCCAGGACGTCAACCGCCATGCCGCGGTCCTGCATCGCCTCGCAATGTTGCGGCCACGCAGCGACCAACCGGTCCGCCAGATCTACGACGACGTCCGTAAGCGCCGCGCCGCTGTGTCCGAACCGCTGGTCCAGCTGCTTCTCCAGCAAGGCGAACGACCCGAGCCCGATCCGGTCGAACCGCCGGCTGTCACCAAAGGTGAGACCGAGATCCTCGGGTCCGTCGCCCTCCTCCCGGTACAGGAAGGTCGACACCAGGTCATAGGCCGGCGACAAGGTCGGCACCCGACGGTCCGGATAGATCAGCGACCAGTTCTTCAGGTGCGCATCGCCGTTGCCGACCAACACTGAGAACGCCAGCCGCCGGGTGAACTCACGCAACGCGGCCAGATCGCGTCCCCGGTACGCCAGCGCTGCCACCGTCTCGAAGCTGCCCCGGTACTTCTGGTGCGGGTAGACATCACGGACCTGCGCGAAGTCCTCGATGTGCACCGCTATCCTGCGGTCGTCCGGATGCCGGTCGAACCGCTTGACCGCGTACGCCCACTGCTCGGCGTTGGGCCACATCCGGGTGGGCAGACCGTCCAGCTCATCGCGATGGACCAGTCGGACCTCCGGCACCTCGATGCCCACCGCACCGGCAAGCAGCATCGTCGCATGCTCGTTCCTCGGCACGTCCGCAAACTGGTAGTCGGGGAACTTCACCAGCCAGTCCCCGCGATCGCCAACGGCGGGCACGGTCAGCCGGTCGCCACGGGCGAGCATCGAGAACTTCAACGCCACCCCAGCCAGTGAGAACCGCCAGATCCCGGCGTTGCGAGCCGCCCAGCCTCGGTCCTGGCGCGCCAACTCCGTGGGCCACTCAGGCGTCGTTCCCGACTCGCTGTCGTGCCCGGTTGCAGGGATGACCTGGACCGCTCCCGGCAAATCCCGACCTACCTTCGCAAGCAGCTCCATCTCCCGGTCTGCTGCCACTCCACGGTCATCGGCAATCCACTGCCGCAACGGCCCCTCGGGCAGCAGATTGGAGAACCACGGCGGCACCCGGAGGACGGCCGCGTAAAGTTTCCGGAGCCGTTCCTCAAGCCGAAGACCGAGAACCGGACGAGCGGGATCGTCCAGGTACCTTTCGCTGAAGACGAACCGGGTGTGGTCGCCTCGCTGGTAGAGAGTGCCTACCCGAGCACCATGGAGCAGAACTGCATAGTACTTGTCAACCAGCTCCATCGGCCTCGTTCTCCGGATCGCGGTCCCTCAGATCATCGAGATCGAGCGAGTCGAGCGCGGGCGTGTCCTCGTAGTTCCACTCGGCCATGCGGTTGACGAACCGACGGAACTGCTCAGTTATCGCCTGCTGTCGAACCGCCAAAAAGGCTTCGGCATCGTCCAGCAGCGCCACCGAGTCCCGGGTCAAGCAGTAAGAGGCCAGCACCCGATCCCAACGCTGCTCATCAATGTTCGCCCGCGGGCGGCTCAGCAGCGTCGGAAAGTCGTCCACCGGATCGGTCTCGCTTGGCGCGAAGAGGTAGTTCGCCGGGAGGACGGAACGCTCCGGCGACAGGCCGCGCTGGAAGATCCGCCGGACCGCGAGCGCCGCGGTCTTCTGGTCCGCCAAGACAATCGCCAGTTCCTGGCTGTCGTACGGATCGCCGGTCACCGGCGAGCGCGGGTGCAGCGCCCACCAGGAACAAAGGATGATCTTCGCGGTGGCCTCGTTGGTCCTGAACCGGGCGAGGCTGGGGATCGTAGGCGTGGAGTCGCTCAATGCTTCGAGCAGTCCACGCACGGAGCCGTGTTCGTCGCGCGGATGGATCCGAACAGACAGAGTCCGGCCGAGTTGGGTGAATGTCCCCCGTAAGACCGAGTACCCGGACACCGTTACTCGCCAGTACACCCGGCGCAGCAACTGCAGGCTTCTTTCCGCAGGGTTCGGAAAGTGTGCGAAGAAGCGGGTCAGCACCACCAGTAGCGCACTGTAGGCCAAGAGCGAAAGATGCGGAACGCCAGCCTCCCGCTGCAGGAACTCGACGGCCCGGACAAGAGCTGCCTCTCCCTCCTGAAAGGCCGTGTCCCGATCCTCGTCCGGAAAGTCCGAGATGGTACGGCGCCGGGTCTGGTCGAACTCGGTACGGATCTCGCGACTCGGGTCTGAGCCACGCCTGGCCAGTACGGCAGCTAGTACGGTGCCGTCGTCCAGTCTACCGAAGCCGGTCCGCGCCGCGACGCGGTCCGCGATCCCCGCTATGGTGAGCTGCTCGGCAGCCCTACTCTCGGGGCCGGCGAACAATGCCGAGAAGATCTCAACCCGGCTGAGCCGCTTGCCGTAGTGGTTCATCCGGTCGAAGATTTCGGTCAGGGCCGCCTGATCATCCTTACGCACCAGATAGGCGGGCACCTTGAACTGGCGTAGCAGCTTCGCTACGCGGCGTGCCTCCGGAAAGACTTCCTGCGTTGCCTGACCGCCCTGCGCGAACCAGTCGATCAGCCGGTCCAGGTCGAAGAGCACGGGTAGCGGCACCACCGTGGAGTCGGTAGCACCGCGAAAAGCTGCGAACTCCTTCCGAACCAGGTCGTAGGCGATATTGAAAGGTGGGTGCCCGTTCCCGTCCGGATGCAGGGCATTGGCCAGGCTGGTGATGCGCTGCTGACCGTCGACGACCCAGAGCGTACTGTCCGACGCCGGCGCGTCGATCTCCAGCGAGCCGAGGGTGATCCGGGCAGCTGGGTGGGGCCGGACCCACAGCAACAGACTGCCGATCGGATAGCCCTTGACGATGCTGTCGAACAGGCGGGCAACGTCGGTGGCCCCCCACCGGAAGTCACGCTGGAAGTGCGGTACCCGGATGCCACCCTGCCATGCCAGGGTGACCAGGTCTTCCAGCTCGTACGTGGCTGCGCTTGGCTGCGTGTCGAGTCCGGCCGTGGTCATGCTCTCTCCAATTGCGGGAACCCCAACGGTGCCAGACGGCCGGCGGCCCACCAACAGGACACGCCCAGCCGGCAGGTCGTCGTAGGACGGTGCGGCCAGGCCGAGGCCGGGCCGCACCGTCCCGCAGCGGTCAGGCTACGCCGCGGTGGTGAGGGCGTCGTACTCCTCGTTGGTGAGGGTGAGGTCGGCGGCGGCGCAGTTCTCCTCCAGGTGGGCCACCGAGCCGGTGCCGGGGATCGGCAGCATGACCGGGGAGCGGCGCAGCAGCCAGGCCAGGGCGAGCTGGGCCGGGGTGGCGCCCGGGTGCTGGTGGGAGACCGTGTCCAGAGGGCCACCGGGGCGGGCCAGGGCGCCGGAGGCGACCGGGAACCAGGGGATGAACGCGATGCCGCTGGCCTGGCAGAAGTCCAGCACCTCTTCGGACTGCCGGTCGGCCAGGTTGTAGAGGTTCTGCACGCTGACGATGGTCAGGCCCGCCGCCTGCGCCGCCTTCACCTCCTCGACGCTGACCTCGGACAGCCCGACGTGCCGGATCAGGCCCTCTTCCACCATGGCGGCCAGCTCGCCGAACTGCTCCTCGGCCGGCGTCCGCGGGTCGATCCGGTGCAGCTGCCACAGGTCGATGCGCTCCAGGCCCAGCCGGCGCAGCGACATCAGCACGCACTGCCGCAGGTACTCCCGC
>JBKOWA010000486.1:0-6494 GCA_046724155.1 Actinomycetota bacterium | reverse complement strand
CGCGTCGCTGGGCGGCGTCTGGCTGGTCAGCTTCCTGGTGCTGGCCGCCAACACCGCGGTGGCCGCCGCGGTCGGGGTACGCGGGGTCGGGGCCGCCGCAGTTGGGGTACGCGGGGTCCGGCCGGCCGTTGCCGCCGTGGCGGTGGCCGGCCTCGCGGTGGCCGCGGGTCCCCTGTGGTATTGGGCGCAGGGGCACCGCGTCCAGGCGCCGCCGGCCGCCACCGCGTCGGCCACCGTTGCCGTGGTCCAGCCCGGGGTGGTCGCCGACGCGGGCGCCCGGCTGGACCGCGGGCTGACGCTGACCGAACGGCTGCCGCCGGACCGGTTCGACCTGGTGGTGTGGGGCGAGAGCAGCGTCGGGTTCGACCTGGACGAGCGCCCCGACCTGCTGGCCCGGCTGCGCGCCGAGGCGGCGCGGCTGGGCAGCGACCTGCTGGTCAACACCGACGCCCGCGGCAGCGGCGGCGGGATCCGCAAGACCTCGGTGCTCATCGGCGCCGGCGGGGTGCACGGGCGGTACACGAAGATGCGCCTGGTGCCGTTCGGCGAGTACGTGCCGTTCCGCCCGGTGCTCGGCTGGCTGGCCGGGATCACCAAGGCGGCGCCGGAGGACCGCCGGCGTGGGGGCGGGCTGGCCGTGCTGAGCGGGACACCCGCACCCGAGAAGCTGCGCACCGACGGGTTCCGCTTCGCACCGCTGATCTGCTTCGAGTCGGCGTTCCCGGACCTGAGCCGGACCGCGGCCGCGGACGGCGCCACGCTGCTGGTCTACCAGACCGCGACGTCGACCTTCCAGGGCAGCTGGGCCCCCGACCAGCACGCCAGCCTGGCCGCCGTCCGGGCGGTCGAGACCGGCCGGGCCACTGTCCACGCCACGCTGACCGGGACCTCGGCCGCCTTCGACCCGCGCGGCCACCGGCTGGCCTGGCTGGACACTCACCGGTCCGGCGTGGTCGAGGTGACCGTCCCGCTGCCGGCCGGCCGCACCCCGTACGTCCGGTACGGCGACTGGCTCGTCGTCCTGTCGTTCCTGGTGGTCATCGGCTCGGTGCTGGTGGCCGCGCTCCGGCACGCCGCGCCTGGCTGACCCGCCGCACCAGGTCAGCTCGTCGACCGGCCGCGGGGGTTCGGCCGGCTCACAGCGGGTATTTGCGGCCGAACAAGGAATCGAGCGGGAGGCACGTCGATGACCGAGGAACGCGGCTACGAGTCGCCCAGCACAGTGCCAGGGTCCGCTGGCACCGGCAGCCGGACCGACCAGCCGTCCGCCGCGCAGGTCGCCCGGGAGCAGGCGGGCGAGGTTGGGCAGTCCGCCCAGCACGCGGGACAGCAGGTTGCCCAGACCGCGGTGGACCAGGCGAAGGAGGTGGCGTCCGAGGCCGGCCGGCAGGCCCGCGACCTGATGGCGGAGGCGCGGACCCAGGCGCGCACCCAGGCGGACGTCCAGCGGCAGCGGGCCGTCGACGGGCTGCACACCCTCGCCGACGAGCTGCGCGGCATGGTGGACAAGGGTGGCCAGTCCGGCGTGGGGACCGAGTTGGTGCAGAACGCCTACGAACGGATCCACGGCATGGCAAACTGGCTCGACCGGCGGTCGGCCGGCGGGCTGGTCGATGAGGTGCGGGACTTCGCCCGGCGGCGGCCCGGCGCCTTCCTGCTCGGTGCGGCCCTCGCCGGCGTGGTGGCCGGCCGGCTGACCCGGAACGTCGCAGCGCAGCAGAGCGGCGGCTCGGCCAGGTACACGCCGGACACCGGGTACCCCGCGCGCCATGGCACCACGGATGAGTACGGCACGACCGGGTACCGGTCCGGTGAGTACGGCGGGACGGGGTACCGGTCCGGCGAGTACCGGGGGACGGGCAGCTACCAGGCCGGCCAGTACGGCGCGACCACCGGCGACAACCCGGCCACCAGGCAGGGCATCGACCCGGAAGGGTATGAGGACTCCGGTACCTACCGGGAGAACGAGCTGCCGGGCGAGGTTGGGCTGCCGGGCGAGCGTGGGCTGCCGGGCGACAGCGGCCCGACCCGGTCATGACCGGGCCAGCCGGGGGCTCCGGCATGACCGATGCCGGGCGCCGGGATGTCACCCAGACCTCGATCGGCGATCTCGTCGGCGAGGTGACCCGCGACCTGTCCACCCTGATGCGGCAGGAGCTCCGGCTGGCGAAGGCCGAGCTGCGCGAGGAGGCCGGCAAGACGGCCGGCGCCGCCGGCCTGCTCGGCGGGGCCGGGTTGGCCGGCTACATGGTGCTGCTGTTCGCCTCAGTCGCCGTGTGGTGGGGCCTGTCCAACGTGATGGACCAGGGCTGGGCGGCGCTGATCGTGGCCGCGGTGTGGGCGGTCGTGGGGGCGGTGCTGTACGTGTCCGGCCGCAGCCGGCTGTCGGCCGTGCACCCCACCCCGGAGCGCACCGCAGAGACGCTGCGGGAGATCCCCGATGCCATCCGTGGCCGGTGAGGAGCCAACCGTGACCGAACCAGACCAGATCCGTCAGGACATCGAACGAACCCAGGACAACCTGCGGGCGGATGTGAACGCGCTGACCGAGAAGGTCAGCCCCGCCCAGATCGCGGGGCGCCGGGTGCAGGCCGCGCGGAGCGCGGTGACAAGCATGAAGGAGAAGATCATGGGCGTTGCGTCGGACAGTGGCTCGTCGGTCCGGGACACCGCCTCCTCGGTTGCGGGGAGCGTCGGCTCCACCGCGTCGAGCGCGGGCGACGCGCTGTCGTCGGTCCCGCAGGTGGCCCGGCGGAACACCGCCGGCAACCCACTGGCCGCGGCCGTCATCGCCTTCGGCGCCGGCTGGCTGCTGTCGTCCCTGCTGCCGTCGAGCCAGCGGGAGCGGGAGCTGGCCGCCGAGTTGACGGAGAAGGCCAGCCAGCAGATGCAGCCGGTGGCGTCCCAGCTGCAGCAGGCCACCCAGGAGGCGGCCGAGAACCTGCGGGAGCCCGCCCAGCGGGCCGTGGACTCGGTGAGGTCGACCGCCAGCGAGGCCGCCTCGACGGTCCGGGAGGAGGCCGGCTCGGCCACCGAGCGGGTCACGGACAGGGCGCAGCAGGCCACGCGGACCGTCACCGAGCGGACCCCCGGCCTCGGCGGGTCCCGTGACACCGACCAGTCCCGGTACCCCAGCCAGTCCGGGTACCCCAGCCAGTCAGGCGACCCCAGCCAGTCAGCCGACCCCAACCAGACCGGGTACACCGGCCCGGCCGGCGGAACCGGGCAGTCCGGGGACCCCTGGCAGACGGGGCGTCCGGTCTAGCCGTCGCCCGCTCGGTTCGGGGCGGCCCGCCGCAGCGGCGGGCCGCCCCGATGCCTGCTGGTGGGGGCCGGTACGCGGGTCGAGCGGTGGGTTCGGCCCGCAGTTTGGGCAGGTTTAAGGCAAACTTTAGACAGTCTGCACAGCGCAACTGGCAGTTGGCCAGAAAGGCCGCCTCGAATTGGTGCCTCTGGTCCAGCGGGCGGGGGCCCGGACGGGCCATCGGTCTGCGACCGTTCGCGCGTGCCGGTCACCGGGACCGAGCCATGCGCGCCGGTCACCGGGACCCGAGCCAGGACTGCCGCGAGGAGCGGTCGGCCCGCACCGCGGGGCCGCCTCCGAGGTGGGGGCGGCCCCGCTCAGGGATACCAGGATGGTGGCCGGCTGCTGGGGCCAACCGTCTTCTGGTGAACGAGTGGGCGCCGGGTCCGGTTCCACGCCGGGGCTGGACGGGTACCCCCCTGCCGGCGCCGCCGTGGCGATGCGCTAGGTTGGCAGCGCTCTGGCGCTCTCGCCGCGGTGGTCGCGCGCCCGCCGGGCCGGTTCATGATCTAGGCAAACTGCCATCGGCAAGTGGCGAACCTCAAGCTTCCCAGCAATGAGGCGGACCGAGTTGGCGGCCACTGTCGGGTAGACCCGATGAGGGGTGCTCGATTCCGGAAACGCTTTTCTAGATCGCTCGCAAGTGCTCTGTGACGCGCTGCTGCCACGACGGGTGAAACCCACCCGCCGCCGGTATCAGAGCTGGGCACATGAAGCCGGCCAAAGCGGTCCGTTGCTCCGGGAGGTGCACATGCGTTCCCAGTTGGTGGGGTACATAAGACAATTCGTAGAGGTGGCAGCCGCGTTCCGCGCCGCGGGCTGCCTCCTCACCGGGAGGCAGCTGGCCCCAAGCCACGTGCCGCCTCCCGGGCCGGGATCCTGGGCGCGGCGGGCCGGCGCGCGCCGGCGATGTGTCCAGCAGCTCGGTTCGGCGGGGCAGGGCGGGCGCCGGGTGGCCCGCTCCCCGCACGGCTTCGGTTCAGAGTGGGAGTAGACCTGCGATGGGGCAGCTTTACTGGAGTGGGCTGCTGACCACGATGTTCTTGGCCAGCTTGATCTTGGTCGGCCGCAAGAACGCCTGGGGGTGGGCGGCCGGCATCGTCGACGAGTTACTGTGGATCACCTACGCGATCGCGACCCGGCAATGGCCGTTCATCGTCTCCGCTGTGGTGTACATGGTCGTTTGCATTCACAACCTCAGGACGTGGCGTCGTCCTACCGAGAGTGATCACCGCCCCTTCCGGGCGGCGGCCGGCGGCGCTATCGGGTGACCGCCTGTGTAACAGTGAGTGTTGGCGGCCCGGTTGCCGGATAGACGCACTCCCGGGCGCCTATCCGGAACACCTGATCCCTATCGGGTAGCGCCCGCCAGTTCGGCGGAATCTGGGCCGGGCGCGATATGGGTCGCCGCCGTCCGGGGCCGGTTTTTCAGCCGGCCCCGGACGCTCCTTCGCGTTTCACCCGCAAATTGCCACCCACCGGGTGGACCGGGACGGCCGGAACGGTGACGGTGGCACCCCGGCCGTGACCTCGGGTGCCGAAGAACAGCCGACCTAGGCAATCCCACCGGCCCCTGAGAGCCCGAACGGCGACCTGGGCCGTCGAACGGGTGAACGGGTCGCTGCCGGACCGTGACCAGCGTCACGTTGTGCCCCCGGCCGGGTCGCGTGGAAGGTGCGGGAGCGCTCCCACGGTCGGGTTGGGGGAGCCCGCTGTGGGAGCGACCAGCGCCGCGACACATCTGATCCAACACCCGTTCGGCCTAGCGCGGCACCGCCGGTCAGGGGCTGAGGGTCAGGGCTGGGGGAACGCCACCGGGCCGCGGTGGCCCTCGGTGTCGACCGCTCGGACGCCGAACATCACGTTGTCCTTGGCCAGGTCGATGGTGACCGAGGTGACGTTGCCGACCGGGATGACCCGGGTCCACTCCGGCTCGGTCGTCTCCCGCCACACCACCTCGTAGCCGGCGAGGTCGGCCTCGGTGTTCGGCTGCCAGTGCAGGGTGGACTGGTTGGTGAGCACCACGGCGTCGATCTTCACGCCCCGCGGGGTGCCCGGCCCCTGGGCCAGCGACCAGATGGTCGCCAGGTTGACCCGGGCCACCCTGGCGATGAACGGGAAGTCGCAGAACTCCACCAGGTCGCCGAACTGGACACCGTTCTCGAACCGGACATTCTGGTGCTCGTGGGCGAAGTTCTCGGCCGGCTCGGTGAACCGGCCCACCGGGTAGCCCTGCTGCAGGAACGAGATGTGGTCGCTGCCCCGCAGGTACCGGTCCCGCCGCCAGATCACCCGCACCGTCATGTCCGTCCCCGCGTTCTCGGCGACGTCCTTGACGAACCGGCTGAGCTGGCGGGACGGCGAGTCGTTCTCGCCGCCGATGGACTGCCGGATGGCAGCCTGCGCCGGCGTCTCCGTCGGCGGCACCCCGTCCGCGAACAGCCGGATGACGTGCGGGTCCCGCCGGCCCTTCTCGTCGGTCGAGCTGCCGACGATGTCGTTGCTGAACATGCCCTGGATGTCCAGGCCGGCCGCCTTGCACTGGGCCGCCATGAAGGCCGAGCCGAACAGCCCCTGCTCCTCGCCGGCGACCGCGGCGAGGATGACGGTGGCCTCGGTCGGGCGGGTGGCCAGGATCCGGGCCAGCTCCAGCACCACGGCGACCCCGGAGGCGTCGTCGTCCGCGCCGGGCGCGTCGTTGGTGAAGTCCAGCACGTCGGTGCACCGCGAGTCGTAGTGGCCGGTGACCACGTAGGTCCGGTTCGGGGCGATGTCCCCGGGCAGCGTGGCGATCACGTTGGTGATCACCACGGGGGTGGGGATCCGCGGCCCGGCCGGCTGTACGAACGCCTGTTTCTGGACGGTCATCCGGCCGCCGGAGGCCGCCGCGAAGCCCGCTAACTGGTCGAAGATCCAGTCCCGGGCCGCGCCGATGCCGCGCACCGGGTCGTCCTGGCTGGACAGGGTGTGCCGGGTGCCGAACCCGGCGAGCCGGCGGACGGTGGCCTCAATCCGGCCGGTGTCCACCTCCCGCAGCATCGCCAGCAGCTCCGGGCCGGGCAGCTGCGGCCGCGCCCACTCGCCGGGGCCCGGTGGCAGGTCGACCGGGTTGTCCGCCGCGGCGACGCCCGGCGTCAGCGGCACCACCGCCGCGGCGGCAGCGGACACGACCGACGCGGTCAGGAACGCG
>JBKOWA010000343.1:0-5612 GCA_046724155.1 Actinomycetota bacterium | reverse complement strand
CTCACCGACCTCGGCACCACAACCATCGAGAACGTCCGCACCGCCGACATCCACGCCTACCTGGCCACCCTCGACGGACCGTTGGAACCGCCACTGCCGGCCTGACTGCGGTGCGGCTCGGACTCTGCCCACCAGCTCCCGAACGTCAGCCCGCCATCCTGCTCCGTGTGTCCTCCACAAGGCGACCCGCCGGAGGAGTAGGGTGCACCCGGCAGGTTAAGGGGTACCAAGTTGTTTACCTGGCAGGTAAACTAAGCATATGGGCAGCAGGGATGCGGGTTACCTTCACGAACGGTCGTATGGCCAAGGACTGCTCGTCCGACAGCCAGCGGCGGCGCCGCTTCGGCGCCGAACGCGCCCGCAAGATCCAGCTGCGGCTGGACCAGATGCGGGCGGCCGCCTCGATCGCCGAGCTCATGACCCTGCCCGGCGCCCGCTGCCACCAGCTGACCGCCAACCGGGACGAGCAGTTCTCGGTCGATCTGGACGGCCCGTACCGGCTGATCTTCGAGGTGGACATGGGTGTCGTACCCCGACGACCGGACGGGGGTCTCGATGTCGGCGCCGTCGATGCCGTCGTCGTGATCGAGATCAGGGACACGCACTGACCGGGCCGGGCTCGGAGCCAAGCGGAGGACAGGTGACGACCATGACCGGCCAGCGACGAGCACCGGCGGACGGGAATTACGAGTACCTGCCGGACAGTGTCCTGCCCCCGGGCGAGACGCTGCGGGAGACCCTGGCGGCATTGGACATGAGCCAAGCTGAGCTCAGCGTCCGTACCGGCCTGTCCACGAAGCACATCAACCAGATCGTCCAGGGGATCGCGGTGCTCAGCCACGAAACCGCCATCGCGCTGGAGCGGGTAACCGGCGTGCCGGCGCGTATGTGGAACTCTCTCGAGGCCAACTACCGTGACTATCTGGCCCGTAGTCGCGAGCGGGACGACCTCGCAGATCAGACCGGCTGGCTCCGGCAGATACCGGTCGCCGCGCTTCGCAAGAAGAAAGTCGTCACGGCCAGACCAGATGATGAGCCAGGAACCCTCCAACAGGTCCTGCGTTTTTTCGGTGTCGCGAGCATCCCAGCCTGGGAGGCAATCTGGCGAAAGCCGGTCGCCGACTTCCGCCAGTCACAGGCATTCGACGTCGACGCAGGAGCGCTTGCTACCTGGCTGCGGTTGGGAGAGTTGGAGGCACAGCAAATCCGCTGCGCTCCGTTCGATCGGGACGAGGTCCGGCGCCTGCTGCCCCGCCTCCGCGCTCTGACTGTCGAACCCCTTGAACGCTTCCTACCAGAGATGAAGCGCTTGTGCAGCCAGGTCGGCATCGCGGTCGTCATCATCCCGGAGGTCACCGGGTGCCGAGCCAGTGGCGCAACGCGATGGCTGTCACCACACAAAGCCGTGTTGCAGCTGAGCGTTCGCCACAAACGCAACGATCATCTGTGGTTCTCGTTCTTCCATGAGCTCGGACACATTCTCCTGCACGGCAAGCGTGAGCAGTTCATCGAAGACGGGGCCGCAGCACAGGATCCCAAAGAGCAGGAGGCGGATCGCTTCGCATCGGAGGTGCTCATCCCGCCAAAGCATCATGCCGAGCTTCTTCGCCTCAAATCGCTCGACGCCATCGAGGCCTTCGCGGCAAAGATCAACCTCGCACCCGGGCTCGTAGTCGGGCGCCTTCAGCATGACGGAATCATCGGATACCAGGTCGGCCACAAGTTCTTCATACGGTTTCGGTTCACCGAAAGAGTTGCCGAGGCGCCCCGTCCCTAGCTGATTGGCGCATCGACGCGATCGAGTAGGGCCGCATAACGGATCTTCGCAGTTAGCCAGGTTGATGATCATCAGGAGGTTACGGGTCTTCAGCTCGTAGCCCACCTGGGGCTGGGCCGCGCCAGCACGGCAGCAGGCCACCCCGAGCAAGCCCTCCGCGCCCACCGATCCGCCCTCGACCTGGCCAGCGAACTCGGCCAGCGCCGCGACGAGGTACGCGCCCTCGACAGCCTGGCACACGCCCACCACGCCCTCGGCGACAACGACCAAGCCCGCCAGCTCTGGCAACGGGCCCTCGCCCTACTCACCGACCTCGGCACCACAACCATCGAGAACGTCCGCACCGCCGACATCCACGCCTACCTGGCCGCCCTCGACGCGGCACCCCCAGCCGTAGCGGCGCGGCGCACCTTGCCAGGCTCAATGATCCAGGCGAGGTGGAGGCAGCCCGAACCGTGCCGCCGACCTGCAAGACCCTCACACCCGCTCGCGCCGCCAAGGTCGCCTCGCCAGCGTCGGCGTGTCGCGGAAGATCCCAGGCCGCGGGGCCTGTACGGTCCGGTCTGACCGGCACCTCGCTAGCGTCATCCGCTGCGTAGATAGGCGCGGTCCGCGCGAGCTGAGCGGTCGATGATCTTGCCCGCCGCAGACGCATAGCCTCGGGTGTATCAGCGTGACGGGTTGGCCGTCCTCAGACGCTGCACCATCGTCGAGACGTGATCAGGGAGGATCAGGTGGACGAGGACTTGGCGGAACCGTCGAAGGGTCTACGCTCACGTGGACCATGGCAGCGGCCGGTGATGGTCGGTGCCTGCCTAGCGCTCACCCTTTGCCTCAGCCCAGGTCCCTGGCCGTGTCCTCCGCCTGGTCACGGATCCACGATAAGCGGCCAGCATCTCTAGCCCCGCGGCAGCCGGTCGATCGGATGGGCCAGGTGGCGGGCGGCAGCGGGCTCTTCGGCAGCCTGGCGAGGGTGGCCGGCCGCGCGGTGGAGCTGGGCGATTCCGCGGTGGGCGTCGATGTCGCCGCGCGCGTAGTGCCGCCGCGCCGCCATCTGGGCGGCGCGGCGGAACAGCTGGCTTTCCTGGAGTTTGGCTGGTCAACCTGGTGCCGTGGCCGAGACCCGTAAGCTCCTCAACCTGGCCGGATGGGTGGCCGATGCCCTCGGCGAGCTGCAGCACTCGCCGGTAGTACTCGATTGCCCGCCGATGGTTTCCGCGAGCTGGTCGGTTCGCGCAACTGCCAGTTCGATGCCTACCTAGCCCTGATAATTCATCCGGATTGTGGTTGATGTGCGGTCTGCGTTTAATGGGCGTTTTGGTGGTGGGGTGGTGGTGCCGGGTTTGTGGTGTGGGAATGGCGTGGGCCCGGCTGGCGGGCCGGGTGGCCGGGGGTTCCACGGGCCCCGGGGGTCTGGCTGTGCGGTGGGACGGGTACTGGTGGTGGTCAGGGTGGGTGTGGGAGGTTGTTGATGCGGGTCCAGGCGCGGGCGATGTCGGTTGCCCAGGGCCAGGTTCGGGGGATCTTCAGGTGGCGTTGTCGTCCGCTGTGGGTCAGTCGGGCGGCGGTGTGGAGGAAGCGGTAGCGCAGGGTCTTGGGTTCGGCGCGGGCCAGGTCGCCGTCCAGGGCGAGCAGCCCCAGCCAGGACAGCAAGGTGGTGGCCATCAGCGCGGCGGTGAGCCAGGCGGTGTTCATCGCGACGGTGTGGGAGGGGAACCGGCTGATGCCGGTGGCTTTGCCGGTGCGGATGCGGTCTTCGACGCGGGCGTGGACGCGGTGGGCGGCGTCGATGTAGGGGGTCTGAGCGCGCCAGCCTCGGGTGCGTTCGCTCAGGTTGGTCGCCCACAGGGTGTAACGCCACCCGTCGGCCTGTTCGAACAGCGACAGCTGCGCGCCGGGGTGCGGCCGCTCACGTCGGGCGAAGACCCGCATGGTGGTCGGCCAGCTGGCCAGTTGGTCACCGGAGCGCTGGTCACCGGGCCGGGGGCCGCGCAGCAGCCCGGTCAGCTCCGCGACCTGCGCCTGGGTGACCCAGCACCGCTGGTGACCGCACCGGGTGTCCTCGCAGGCGTCGGCGGCGCGGCGCCGGCGCGGGGCCCCCGTCGGGATCGATGGCGGTCTGCCACGCCTGGGCGGGCACCCGGCCGACCGCGGCGCGTTCGCGCGGTCCGAAGTCCCAGCCGACGGAGTAGACCAGCTGGTGACCGGGCCGCTGCGCCAGCTGGTGCAGCCGCTTGATCAGCCCGTGGCTGGCCCCGGCGCCATCGGTGGTGACCATCACCCCGCCGCCGGTACCTCGCCGGTAACGCCGCGATCGAGGCCTCCAACACTTCCAGGTGGTCTGCGGTGGTGTTCGACCCCGCGGAGCCGTTGCGGAACAGCCCCGCCAGCGGCTCGGTGGTGTTGTCGCAGTAGGACAGCAGCGGATGATGACCGAAACCCTTGAAGTTCGCCCTCGGCTCCTTGTTTGTCCGAGTGCGCCGGGGCGACGGTCGCGTCCAGGCGGATCCCGACCACCCCGGGCAGGGTCTTGTCCGCGACCCGCAGCGCCGGGATGCTCCCGTGGCGGGCCTCGACCTGCTCCCACGCCCACCCCCGCGCCTTGTTGACCGCCGCGGTGACCCCCGCCCGGGTGTGCTCGCCGCCGGCGCCGAACTCCTCCAGCGTCCGCCACACCGTCGGTACCGACGCCACCGGCCCGAACAGCTCGGACTGGTCGGCCAACACCCGGGTATCGCTGATCGCCCGCGCCCCGCCGGCGACCGCGCACGCCACATCCGCCAACACCCGGCCCCGGTCATGCACCAGCAACCGCGGCGTCGCCAACGCCCGGGACAACCCCCCGGTCAACCCCGACCGGTCCGCCAACAACCGCAGCACCGCCAACCCGGCATGCGACACCACACCCTCACCGTCAGCGGTGACTACCAACCCCTGTGACCAGCCACTACCCTTCACTTCGGAAGTGCTCCTCGATCTCGGCCCGATAAGGATCTTTGCAACCCCTATCGTCCCAGCTCAGGAGCACTTTCTACCGTCGACACACCGATCAAACGCGGACAGCCAACAACCCCCGGTGAAAAGTCAGGGTTAGCACCGCCCCCATCGGGAGCGAAGTGGTGGCGGTGCTCTCGCGGGTACTGGCAGGGGCGGCGACGAGGAATGCGGTGCCGCTGACTGGGGGTGCATGGCGTGCCGGGCAGTGGGCGCCGCCGTAGGCTGAAGTCGTTTGCTGTCGGTGCCACGTGCGGTCGAGCGTTGCGAGGGGCCGCGTCGGGCGCTGAGGAGCCTGATGGTGTGGCGGCAGCGCCGATGGGCACCACCGTGGCGGTATCACCTCCGGAACCGGAGAGCGAGCGTAGCCGATGACGAGCGGTGGGCAGTGGCTGGTGGCGCTGGCGATGGCGGTCGGTCTGGCTGGTGTGCTGGTACCGGTGCTGCCTGGCCTGCTGTTGGTCTGGGGCGCGGGTCTGGTGTGGGCGATCGGCGACGGCGGCGGTGCCGTGCGGTGGACCGTCTTCGGTGTGCTGACCGCGCTGTTCGTCGGCGCCACCGTGGCGAAGTACGTGCTGCCGGCACGGTCGGCGGCGGCCCGCGGTGCACCGACGAGCACGCTGC
This sequence comes from Actinomycetota bacterium, assembly GCA_046724155.1. Classification (GTDB taxonomy): domain Bacteria; phylum Actinomycetota; class Actinomycetes; order Mycobacteriales; family JACQDL01; genus JBKOWA01. Next base: position 217 of record JBKOWA010000343.1, on the reverse strand, counting down.
TGGCCGGGGCGGCGGGCGCGGTGGTCGGCTTCTTCGTCATCCCTGTCGTCGGCGCGCCGATCGGCGGCGTGGCCGCGATCTGGCTGGCGGAGTACGCCCGGCTGCGCCAGCCGCGGGCCGCGCTGGCGGCCACGAAGGCGGCCCTGGTCGCGATCGGCCTCGGCGTACTGATCGAACTGGCCGCCGGCGTGATCATGGTTTTGGTCTGGCTCGGCGG
>JBKOWA010000346.1:0-1282 GCA_046724155.1 Actinomycetota bacterium | reverse complement strand
GCGCCGCGCCAGCCCCAGTACGCGAACGCCGGGCGCAGCCGCTTGCCGGCGCCGAGCACGAAGTCGGCGATCGCGTCCGCGGCCGGCAGCAGCTCCGGTGACAGGGCGGCCAGGGCGCCGCGGCGGTCGGCCAGGTAGCCGCGCAGCGTCGCGGTGACCCGCTCGCCCAGCTGCAGCACCTGCACCGGGACACCTTCGCCGCCGTTCACCCCCGTCCCGCCTCCGGTCATCCCGGAAGTATCCCCGGCCGGCCAGCCGGCTTCGATCCGTGTCCCGCCAGCTGTCGAGTGACCTTGGATACTCTGACCACCATGGGTGTGACGATTCGTGACCGGCTGGCCTCCGGAGCGACGACGTTCTCCTTCGAGTTCTTCCCCCCGAGGAGCGACGAGGACGAGCGGATCCTGTGGCAGACGATCCGGCAACTCGAGCCGCTGAACCCGACATTCGTGTCGGTCACCTACGGTGCCGGTGGGCGCACCCGGGACCGCACCGTCGAGGTCACCGCGCGGATCGCCACCGACACCACGCTGCTGCCGATGGCGCACCTGACCGCGGTGAACCACTCCGTGCGCGAGCTTCGGCACATCATCGGCCGGTTCGCCGGCGCCGGGATCGTGAACCTGCTGGCGCTGCGCGGCGACCCGCCGGGTGACCCGCAGGGGGAGTGGGTCAAGCACCCCGAGGGTCTGGGGTACGCCGACGGCCTGGTCCGGCTGGTGCGGGACAGCGGCGACTTCTGCGTCGGGGTGGCGGCGTTCCCGTTCAAGCACCCCCGCTCGCCGGACATCGAGTCCGACACCGAGTACTTCGTGGCCAAGTGCCGGGCCGGCGCCGACTTCGCCATCACCCAGATGTTCTTCGAGGTGGAGGACTACCTGCGGCTGCGGGACCGGGTGACCGCGGCCGGCTGCGACGTGCCGATCATCCCCGGCATCATGCCGGTGGTCCGGATGGGCACCATCGAACGGTCCGTGCAGCTGTCCGGGGCGCCGTTCCCGCCCCGGCTGGCGGCCAGCTTCGAGGCGGTCGCCGACGACCCGGCGGCGGTGCGCGCGCTGGGCATCGCGCAGGCCAGCGCGCTGTGCGAGCGGCTGCTGGCCGAGGGCGCGCCCGGCATCCACTTCATCACCTTCAACCGGTCCAAGGCCACCCGCGAGATCTGGCAGAACCTGGCGGGTAGCCGCTTGCAGGCAGCGTGAGCCGACCGCTGCTGACCTGGAACGAGTACGCCGTCACCTGGGCGGGGCTGCACGGTGGCGTGGACCCGCGTACTGGCGGC
>JBKOWA010000005.1:0-4500 GCA_046724155.1 Actinomycetota bacterium | reverse complement strand
CCTGCAGCCGACGACCGCCGTCGTTCACCGTGTAGAGGTGGCCGCCGGCCGCGACCAGGCCGCTGGACTCGGTGATCCGGGGGTCGTCGATGGTGCACCGGGGCGTAGCCGCGCCCGGCGCGCCCGAGGGCTCAGCGTGCGCCGGCGCACACGGACCGAGCACCAGCGCGCCGACCGCCAAGCCCAGCAGCATCCAGCCGCGACACATCGCCCCAGTCTCCCAGCCGGCCGGCGCAGATCAGGTCAATGACGCGCACCGCAGGCCGCTCGAACGCCCGCCACCGCGACCAGCCGGCACGTCGGTGCAGCCAGTGGAACAACACCAGGTCGGCTGCAGACCCTTCGGCGACCCCGGCCGGGCGGGCACCCCGGCAGCCGCGGTCACGGGCACGGCAGGCCGGGAGTTGCCGGCCTGCCGGGTCAGTCCTCGCGCTGGCGCGAGGGCTCTTCGGCCTTCGAGGTCGGGCGGATGACCGGCTCGCCCTCGATCACCGGCGGCGTGTGCGGCGCTGCCGGCTTGGCTGCCCGCCGGGCCTCGTCGTCCTCGCGCAGCCCGCTGACCTCGGACTTGAAGACCCGCATCGAGCGACCGAGCGACCGAGCGGCCTCAGGCAGCTTCCGGTACCCCCCGAACAGCAACAGCGCGACGCCTATCAGAATGATCCAGTGCCACGGCGCAAGCCCGCCCATCGGATCCTCCCTGTCCTGGATGCTGCCACCAGCCTACGTGGTCGGCCTTGAGAGATACGCCACGAGCGTCGCAGCCAGTTCAGGTTCCTCTCGAGCATGGTGCACGGTGCCGTGCTCGGTGTGCTCGCTGGCCAGCACATCGCCCTGCTCGTGGACCCGCGCCACCAGGTCACCGCGGTCGTAGGGCAGCAGCACGTGCACCTCGGCGTCCGGGCGGGGCAGCCGGTCGGCGATCACCGCCCGCAGCTTGTCCAGCCCCTCGCCGGCAACGGCCGAGACGAACACCGCGTCCGGGAAGCCGGCGCGCAGCCGGTCCAGCGTCTCGGCGTCGGCGGCGTCCACCTTGTTCACCACGACCTGCTCCGGCACCCCGGCCGCGTCGATCTCGGCGAGCACCTCGTGCACCGCGGCGACCTGTGCCTCGGGGTCGGGGTCGGCGGCGTCCACCACGTGCAGGATCAGGTCCGCCGAGCCGACCTCCTCCAGGGTGGACCGGAACGCCTCCACCAGCTGGTGCGGCAGGTGCCGGACGAAGCCCACCGTGTCGGCCAGCGTGTAGACCCGGCCGTCGGCGGTCTGGCACCGGCGGACCGTCGGGTCCAGGGTGGCGAACAGCGCGTTCTCCACCAGCACGCCGGCCCCGGTCAGCCGGTTCAGCAGGCTGGACTTGCCGGCGTTGGTGTACCCGGCGATCGCCACGCCGGGCACCGCGTTGCGCCGCCGCTCGGCCCGCATGGTGTCCCGGGCGACCTTCATGTGCGCGATCTCCCGGCGCAGCCGGGCGGCCCGCAGCCGGATCCGGCGGCGGTCCAGCTCGATCTTGGTCTCGCCGGGGCCCCGACCGCCGATGCCCAGACCGCCGGCGGCGCGGCCGCCGACCTGCCGGGACAGCGACTCGCCCCAGCCGCGCAGCCGGGGCAGCAGGTACTGCAGCTGGGCCAGCTCGACCTGCGCCTTGCCCTCCCGGCTGCGGGCGTGCTGGGCGAAGATGTCCAGGATCAGCGCGGTCCGGTCCACCACCTTGACCTTGACCCGCTGCTCCAGGTTGCGCAGCTGCGCCGGGGACAGCTCGCCGTCGCAGATCACCGTGTCCGCGCCGGTGGCCAGCACCACGCCGCGCAGCTCCTCGACCTTGCCGGAGCCGATGTAGGTGGCCGGGTCCGGCACGTCCCGGCGCTGGACCATCCCGTCGAGCACCTGCGAGCCGGCGGTCTCGGCCAGCCTGGCCAGCTCGGCCAGCGAGTTCTCGGCGTCGCGCAGCGTGCCGTGGGTCCACACACCGGCCAGTACCACCCGCTCCAGCCGGAGCTGCCGGTACTCGACCTCGGTGACGTCGGCGAGCTCGGTGGCCAGCCCGGCCACCCGGCGCAGTGCCTGCCGCTCGGCGAGCTCCAACTCTTCACGGTCAGCTGCATACAAGGATTCAGTCATCTCCTCGATCGTGACATGGCGGCGCCGCCTGGGCATCTGAGTAACGGCGGTAACGGCCGGGAGCGTTTCCCGCATGGCGGACCGCGGCCGGGACGGCACGGGTGCGGCCAACGCCGTCCGGGCACCTCGGTAACGCTCCGCAACCCCTCGACGGCGCCGGCTCAGGGACGGCGCGAGGCATCCGGGTGCACCGCGACGAACACCGAGTACGGCTGGCCGCCCGGGCTGGGCCCGCGGGCCACGTACTCGTCCAGCAGATCGTGCAGCCGGCGCCAGAACTCGGCCAGCTCCGGCGCCGTCAACCGCAGGCCGAGCCGGGCGAGCCCCACCTCGGCCCCCGACGCCTCCGCCTGCTCGACCTCGGCCAGGAATGCCTCCAGCATCGCCCGGCTCGGCTCGCGCCCGGGCTCGTGCACGTCCAGCGTCCAGGACTTGCCGGTCGCCCGGTACGGCAACTCGCGGGCGCCTCGGGTGCCGCGGCGCTCCGGCTGCGGAGCCAGGAACCCGGTGGCCACCAGCCGGCGCACATGGTGCAGGGTGGACGCCGGGTTGAGGTCGAGCCGCTCGGCGATCTCCTTGTTGGTGTAGGCCTCGTCCAGGCACACTCGGAGGATCCGCAGCCGCACCGCCGAGGCCAGCACCCGGGCCTCCGCCTCGGTGGCCGGTCGGCGCGCGGTGCCGGGCTGTCCCGGCAGGGAGTCGGTCACAGTGTCCAGGGTAAACTGATTGGCAACCTTCAATCGATACTGATTGACAACTCTCAATCGATCGGGCCATGCTGGTCCCGTGCCTGGTTACCTGATCCGCCACCGCGACTTCCGGAGGCTGTGGGCCGGCGACACGATCAGCCAGCTCGGCACCCAGGTGACCATGCTGGCGCTGCCGCTGCTGGCGATCAACACGCTGCACGCCACCCCGTTCCAGGTCGGCCTGCTGACCACGTTCGAGTTCCTCTCCTTCCTGCTGGTGGGCCTGCCGGCGGGCGCATGGGTGGACCGGATGCGCCGGCGCAGCGTGCTCATCGCCGGGGATGTCGGCCGGGCGCTGCTGCTCGGCTCGCTGCCGCTGGCCGCCTGGCTGGGCGTGCTCAGCATGCCGCAGCTCTACCTGGTCGCGCTCGGCGCCGGGCTGCTCACGGTGTTTTTCGACGTGGCGTACCAGAGCTACCTGCCGCACCTGGTCGGCCGCGAGCACCTGGTCGAGGGCAACGCCAAGCTGCAGGCCAGCCAGTCGGTCGCGGTAGTGGCCGGCCCGACCGTCGGCGGGTTCCTGGTGCAGGCCCTGACCGCGCCGTACGCCGTGCTGGTGGACGCGGCCAGCTTCCTGTGGTCGGCCGGCTGCGTCACCACGATCCGGGCCCGCGAGCCGCGGCCGGAGCGGGCCCCGGACCGGCACCTCGGCCGGGAGATCGCCGAGGGCGTCCGGTTCGTGCTCGGCAACCGGCTGCTGCGCGCGATCAGCTTCAGCACCTCGACCTTCAACCTCTTCCACACGATCGGCGGCACGATGCTCATCGTGATGCTGGCCCGCGACCTGGCCCTGCCGGCCGGCACGATCGGGCTGTTCTTCAGCATCGGCAGCGCCGGCGCCATCGTGGGTGCCCTGGTGGCCGACCGGGTGGCCCGGCGGTTCGGCCAGGGCCCGACCATCTGGCGGTCCGCGGCGCTGTGCGGCCCGCCCTGGTTGCTGGTGCCGCTGCTCCAGCGCGGCTGGTTCCTCTGGCTGGTGGCCGCCGCTCTGGTGCTGGTCGCCCTGATGAACCCGGTCTACAACATCACCCAGGTCAGCTTCCGGCAAGGGCTGTGCCCGGAGCGGCTGCTGGGCCGGATGAACGCCACGATCCGCTTCATGGTGTGGGGCACCATGCCGCTGGGCGGGCTGATCGGCGGCATCCTGGGGTCCTGGATCGGGGTGCGGCCCACGCTGTGGGTAGCCGCGATCGGGCTGTCGCTGTCGTTCGGCTGGGTGTTCTTCTCGCCGCTGCGCACCATGCGGGAGCTGCCCACCCGGCCGGAGCCGGACGAGCTAGCCGACCGCGAGGCGCTGCCCGTCGAGTAGCCACTCGCCGCTGGCGACCAGCACCGCGGGGCCGGTGAGGGTCACCGAGTCCGACCACGTCACCGACAGCCGGCCGCCCGGCACATCCACCGTCCACGGCTCGCCGCGCCCGCCGGCCCCCCACTGGCTGCCGGCGCCAGGCTGCCTGTCCGCCTCCTGCTGCTCGTCGGCGCCAGGCCGGCCGCTGCCCCGGGCATCCCGCTGCCCGCCGTGCACGGCGGCCACCACCGCAGCACAGACCCCGGTGCCGCAGGACCGGGTCTCCCCCACGCCGCGCTCGTGCACCCGCAGCGCCAGGTGCCGGGACCCGCGGCGTACCAC
>JBKOWA010000448.1:0-3947 GCA_046724155.1 Actinomycetota bacterium | reverse complement strand
GTTGTCCACTCCGGTGACCTCGGCCCCGTCCAGCTTGGCAAGCTGGACGGCGTACATGCCCGCCCCGCCACCGCCGCCGTTGATCAACACCTGCTGCCCGGAACGGACCAGTCCCCTGTCTCGGATGCCTTGCAGCGCGATGGCCCCCGCCTGGGGCAAGGCCGCGGCCTGCTCGTAGGACATGCCGGCCGGCATCGGCGCCAAGAGCCGCTCCGGCACGCACACGTACTCCGCGAACCCGCCCTTCTGATCAAGTATATCGGCGAACACGTCGTCGCCCGGTTGGAAGCGCGTCGCGTTACGGCCCACCGCCGCAACCTGCCCGGCGATGTCTGACCCGAGGATGTGGTATCGCGGTCGGAACGGGGCCAGGTAGCGTGAATACAGCGGCTTCCCCCGCAACACCTCCCAGTCGGACGCGTTGAGGGATACCGCGCGCAGCTTGACGAGCACCTCGTTGTCCTTGGGCTCGGGCGTCGCCACGTCGGTCAACCGGAGCACGTCAGGAGGCCCGTACCGCGTGTAGACGACGGCCTTCATGAGTTTCACCTCCCGACGCTACGAGGCGACCTGGACAGCCACCGTGAGCCTGACCACTCCACGGCTGCCGCCACGCGGGCTGCCAGCGCCGACCAGCACCACGCTGTCACCTGGGCCACCCGGGTCCACCGTCCAACTGGCAGAGGTCGACCAGTGCGGCAAGCAGTGTGCCCCCGATGCCTGTCATGAGCCTGCCTCGTTTCGTGTCGTTGCTGCGCTTGGTCGAACGCCACGGAAACAGCCAATGACCATCTTGCCGCACCACGTGACAAACTGCGTGATTGCGCAGGTAATGATGCGTGCTGGCAGGGACTCAGCCCGCCCGGGTACGGTCACCAGGGTCGCCCGCAGAGGACAGACATGCGCGAGCCGAACAACGCACTTACCGCCGCGACGCCAAGGCCGACGCCGCGGCGGGTTGCTCGCGGGCTGGCCCGGCCCGGCCGGATCCACGACCCAGGCGCGCAGCAGGGCCGGCGCCTCCGCTACGACGAGACCGCGGTGAACCGGTGGGTCAAGCGGGGTGAGCGGCCCCGGTCGCCCGTCCCGAGCCTCCTCGCCCAGGAGCTGCCGACGCAGCTCGGGCTCCGGGTGTCCGGGCGGCGCGGTCTACGACGATCCCTGAGCCGGAACACGAAGGAGGCCGTCATGCATGAACCATTAGGTGTCGTCGACCCGCTGGTTCGAGCGAGTGATCACTTCCCGCTCGGCCGGCCGGTCGGCGAACGGGCCGAGATCCGGCTCGACGAGTTGAACGGGCCCCGTCCGTTCGGGCTTCGGCACGCGGTGCCGTGCGCGACGATCGTGGACGTGCCGGACCTCGTCTACGACCCGGTGACGCAGACCAGCCGTGCCGCGGACGGGGCGCCGCTGCCCGCCGTGATGCGGCAGACGTGGACGACCACGAAGAGCTCAGACGCACAGAAGGACGACTCTGACACCGACTGGCGGGACTGACGGCGCGATGACGGATGCCGTGGTGGTGCTGACCGCGCCGGATGACCTGACCGCCGACGTGGTGGTCACGGAGCTGAACCGGCGTGGCTGTCCGGTCTTTCGGCTGGACCCGGGCGACTTTCCCGGACACATCGTCGTTGCGGCCAGCATGACGGACGGCTGGACCGGTGTGATCCGCCAGGGCAGGCGGCAGCTGGATCTGCGCGAGGTGCGGTCGGTGTACTACCGCCGTCCCACCGGGTTCGGCTTTCCGGCCGAGATGGACGGTCAGGTGCGGCTGTGGGCGGAGCGGGAGGCCCGGTTCGGGTTCGGGGGCCTGCTCGCGACGTTGCCCGGCTGGCTCAACCACCCGCACCACATCGGTTACGCCGAATACAAACCGGTTCAGCTGCAGACCGCCGTAGCCGCTGGCCTGACCGTGCCCCCGACGTTGATTACCAACAGCACCGGCGCGGCGCAGCAGTTCGCCGAGCAGATGGGCCCGGTCGTCTACAAGGCCTTACACGGCGGCGGCATCACCGAAGCCGGGCAATGGAAGTCCCCGTACGCAACCCCGGTCACCGTGGCCGAGATCGCCGACACCAGCGTCGAGCTGACCGCCCACGTGTTCCAGCAGCTGCAGCCCAAGGCGTACGAAGTGCGGCTGACTGTCGTCGATGAGGCGATGTTCCCTGCCGAGATCCACGCCGGCAGCGACGCTGCCAGGGTGGACTGGCGCCGGGACTACGGGTCACTGGTGTACCGGGCCGGCACCGTCCCGGACCCGGTCCGCCATGCCGTCCGCCGCATGATGACCAGGCTCGGGCTCCGGTTCGGCGCCTTCGACTTCATCGTCACACCGACCGAAGAGTGGGTCTTCCTGGAACTCAACCCCAACGGCCAATGGGCCTGGCTGCAGGATGAGACGGACCTGCCGATCGCGCAGGCCATCGCTGATGCGCTGGAAGGCGGCACCGCGTGACCAGTGCTGGCGCCAGCCGTGCCGACGAGTTGCGCGCGGCGCTGGTCGCCCGCCTCGTCCAGCGCGGTGACCTGACCGAGAGCTCCTGGAGCCATATCTTTCAGCGGGTCCCGAGGCATGTTTTCGTTCCCGCCTTCTTTGTCCCCGCCGACGACGGAGCCGTCTTCCGGGCGGTCCGCCAGGGCGACCCGGGCTGGCTCGACGCCGTGTACGCCAACGCCAGCCTCGTCACCCAGCTGAACAGCACCCTCGATCCGTGCTCGGTCGACGGTCCGGTGCGCGGTGTCCCCACGAGTTCCAGCAGTGCCCCGGGACTGATGGCCACCGTCCTCGAGGCCGCCGACATCCGGCCGGGACACCGCATCCTCGAGATCGGAGCCGGCACCGGTTACAACGCGGCTGTGTTGTGCGAACGGGTCGGCGCAGCGAACGTGACCACCATCGACATCGACCCTGCCATCACCGAGCAGGCCGAGGCGCGGCTCGCCAGCCTGGGCTACCACCCGACGGTGACGCTGGCCGACGGCGATCTCGGGCTACCGGCCCACGCACCCTACGACCGCATCATCGCCACCTGCTCGGTCCACGACATCCCGGCGGCGTGGCTCGTCCAGTGCAGCCCGGGCGCGGTCATCGTGGCCAATCTGTGGCGGGACCTGGAGTCGTTCGCGCTCGCCCGGCTGACCGTCAACGGCGACCGCACCGGGACCGGCCACCTGCTGCCTGCCTCCGGTGCGTACATGCCCACCCGGTCCTACCACCAGATCGACCCGCTGGACCTGTGGCAACGCAACGCGAAGGGCCACACCGGACCTACCCGCCCGACCGCCGTACCCGGCGACATCCTCGACGACACCGACTTCGCCACCTATGCCGCCTTCCAACTCGACGGCGTGTCGACCCTGCACGTGCTGGCCGAGACCGGCGCGCCCACCGAACGCTGGCTGCTGGACCGCGCCGGATCGTGGGCATGCTGGCGCGACCACCCCACCAACCCCACAGTCGAACAAGCCGGCGACCGGCACCTGTGGGACGAGCTCGAGGCCGCCCACGCCACCTGGACTCAGCTCGGCCGCCCGCACAAGGCCCAGCTCGCCGTCACCGTCACCCCCGACGGCGGCACCACCATCTCCGGCCCTTAGGCGCAACTTGTGGACGCGACAGGCCCTTGAAGGGCGTGTCGCGTCCACAAGTTCCGGCTGCCCGGAACGGCCGGCGCGGCTCGGTTGGTTCAGTCGCCGCCGGGTCTTGTCTCGAAGGTGCGCCGGTAGTGCGCCAGCTCGGCGTGCAGGGCCGCCATCGAGGTGCCGGTAGAGGTTCCACCAGCACGAGCGGTCGCTGACGAAGTGCAGGACATCGCCGGGACTCCATTGTGGACAGAAGACCGACTCCGCCGCCCCGCCGGCGACGTGCCGTGGCCGCCCGGCGAGGCCGCCGCGGTCCAGCGGGGCCAGCCACAGGCTGGTGCCGTCCCACGGCATCCGCGGAT
>JBKOWA010000120.1:0-4459 GCA_046724155.1 Actinomycetota bacterium | reverse complement strand
GTGCCGAGCACGGCTACTTCGAGGTGGAGGAGCCGCGGCTGCGGCGGGCGCTGGCCCGCTGACGGCCTACCGCTCCCGGACCGGGGGGCGCAGATCGTGGGCGGCGAGCACCCGTCCGGCGGCCACCTCGGCCTGCGCCCGGCGCAGCTCGACCATGGTGTCCGGGCAGGACAGCACCGCGGCGGTCTCCTCCAGCCGGGCCAGGTCGGCCGGCGCAACCAGCACCGCTGCCGGGCGGCCCCGGCGGGTCACCGCGACCCGGGTGCCGCGGCGTTCCACCTGACGTACCAGCCTGCCGAGCCGGGCCTGGGCGATGTCGAGCGGGTAGCAGCGCACGGCCACCAGGGTAGGCCGGCGCTTGCCGGCTGGCGTTTCACCCTGATGACAATTCAGCCGGTGGTCGTGCCTTCCGGGCGGCCTGCCGGGCCCTTCGGGGCTGCCTGGCGGGGCCCTTCGGGCGTGCCGCGTCACGATCGACTTTGTGCGAGCGTTCACAAGTCGGTTACGGTGTCGGTCGACGATCTGCCATACCACAGGTTGGCGCCGGCGGCCGTGCCGGGTCTCGTGCTGTGCGTGGTGGCAAACAACCTGCTCGGCGGCGCCCGCGGGCGCCGCGCTAGGGGGAATGCGTGACCGAACAGCGCGAGCCGGCGCGCGTCAACCAGCGCGAGCCGCGAGAACGCTGGCGCACGATCCCCGAGGCGACCGTAGCCCGCCTTGCGGTGTATCTGCGCGTGCTCACCGCGCTCGGCGAGCAGAGCACGACGACCGTGTCCAGCGAGGAGCTGGCCGCCGCCGCCGGGGTGAACTCGGCCAAGCTGCGCAAGGACCTGTCCTACCTCGGGTCGTACGGCACGAGGGGGGTCGGCTACGACGTGGAGACCCTGGTGGAGCACATCTCCAGGGCGCTCGGGCTGTCCAAGCACCGCAAGGTGGTGCTGGTCGGGATCGGCAACCTCGGGCACGCGCTCGCGGGCTATGCCGGGTTCGCGACCCGGGGGTTCCGCATCGTCGCGCTGTTCGACGCCGAGCCGGGCCGGGTCGGCCAGCAGATCGCCGGCCTGCCGGTGCGGCCGATGAGTGACCTGGACCGGGTGTGCCGGGGCGAGGGGGTCTCCATCGGGGTGATAGCCACGCCGGCCGGCGCCGCGCAGGATGTCTGCGACCGGCTGGTCGCCGCCGGGGTGACCAGCATCCTCAACTTCGCTCCGGTGGTGCTCGTGGTTCCCGAAAACGTCGACGTACGCAAGGTCGACCTGGCGGTGGAGCTGCAGATCCTGTCCTTCCACGAGGAGCGGAAGGCCGCCGGGCTGGAGGCGATCCTGTGACCGGGCGCAGGGAGCGGACCGGCGGGCGCGGGCTGAGCGGGGTGGGCGCGTGACGCTTCTCGTCGTGGGCCTGTCCCATCACACCGCCCCGCTGCCGCTGCTGGAGCGGGTCAGCATCGGCGGCCCCGAGCTGCCGAAGGCCCTGCACGAGCTGCTGGCCAGCACCCATATCTGCGAGGCGGTGGTGGTGTCCACCTGCAACCGGGTCGAGGTGTACGCCGACGTGGAACGGTTCCACGGCGGCCTGGCCGACGCCTCGGCGATGCTGGCCCGGCAGGCCGGGGTGGAGATCCCGGACCTGGCCGACCACCTGTACGTGCACTACGAGGACGCCGCGGTGGAGCACCTTTTCACCGTGGCCGCCGGGCTGGACTCGATGGTGCTCGGCGAGTCGCAGATCGTCGGCCAGATCCGCTCCGGCTACCAGGTCGCCACCGACGAGGACGCCGTGGGCCGGGCGCTGCACGAGGTGTTCCAGCGGGCGCTGCGGGTCGGCAAGCGGGTGCGCTCGGAGACCGGCATCGACCGGGCCGGCGCCTCGCTGGTCTCGATCGGGCTGGCCGAGGCCGAGCGCATCCTGGGGGCGCTGACGGGCCGGTCGGCCCTGGTCGTCGGGGCCGGGTCGATGGGCGTGCTGGCCGCCACCACGCTGTGCCGGAGCGGGGTCGGGCAGCTCACGGTGGCCAACCGGACGCTGGCCAACGCGCAGCGGCTGGCGGCCGCGGTGGACGCCCGGCCCGCCACCCTGGACGGCCTGCCGGACCTGGTCGCCGAGGCCGACCTGGTGGTGGCCGCCACCGGCGCGGCCGGCATCCTGATCGGCTACCCGGCGGTGCAGCACGCGGCGGCGGTCCGCGCCGGCCGGCCGCTGGTGGTCCTGGACCTGGCACTGCCGCGGGACACCGACCCGGCGGTGGCCACCCTGCCGGGCGTCACCTACGTCGACATCGCGGTGCTCGGCGAGCGGCTCGCCGGCTCGGAGCGGGCCGCGGACGTGCATGCCGCGCGGACCATCGTGGCCGAGGAGGTCGGCGGGTACCTGGCGGCGCTGCGCGCGGTCGAGGTGACTCCGACCGTCACCGCGCTGCGGGCCCGCGCCAACGAGGTGGTGGCCGCCGAGCTGGCCAAGCTGAGCCACCGCCTGCCCGACCTGGACACCCGGACCCGCGAGGAGCTGGACCGGACCGTGCGCCGGGTGGTGAACACGCTGCTGCATGCGCCGACCGTCCGGGTCAAGCAGCTTGCCGAGGCCCCCGGCGGTGACGTGTACGCCGCGGCGCTGCGCGAGCTGTTCGAGCTCGACCCCGCCGCACCGCGGTCCGTGGTGACCCCGACGGTGGCGCTGCCCGAGACGTTCGAGGAGGACGTGTGATCCCGGGAAACCGGACACTCCGGCTGGGCACCCGAGCCAGCGCGCTGGCCCGGGTGCAGTCCGGGCTGGTGGCCGCGGCAGTGGAGCAGGTGCTCGGCCGCCCGGTGGAGCTGGTGAACATCAGTACCGAGGGCGACCGGTCGTCGGCCCCGATCGCCACGTTCGGCACCGTCGGGGTGTTCGTCTCGGCGTTGCGCGAGGCGCTGCTGGCCGGCGAGGTCGACCTGGCGGTGCACTCCTACAAGGACCTGCCGACCGCGCCGGCGGCCGGGCTGGTGCTGGCCGCGGTGCCGCCGCGGGAGGACCCGCGGGACGTGCTGGTGGCCCGCGACGGGTTGACCCTGGCCGAGCTGCCGGCGGGCGCCCGGGTGGGCACCGGTTCGCCGCGGCGGATGGCGCAGCTCCGGGCGCTCGGCCTCGGGCTGGAGTTGGTCCCGCTGCGCGGCAACGTGGATACCCGGGTCGGCAAGGTGCGGGCCGGCGAGCTGGACGCGGTGGTGCTGGCCAGGGCCGGCCTGGCCCGGCTGGGCCGGCTGGGCGAGGTCACCGAGGTACTGGACCCGCTGCAGGTGCTGCCCGCCCCGGCGCAGGGCGCGCTGGCGGTGGAGTGCCGGGCCGACGACGACGACGTGGAGAAGCTGCTGTCCACGCTCGACGACCCGGCCAGCCGGGCCGCGGTGGCCGCTGAGCGGGCGCTGCTGGCCGCGCTGCAGGCCGGCTGCACCGCCCCGGTCGGGGCATTGGCCGAGGTCGCCGAGGGTGACGACGGCCCGGAGGTCTTCATACGTGGTTCGGTCACGGCCCTGGACGGCTCGGATGCCGTCCGGCTGTCCGCGACCGGGCGTGTCCGTGACGCCGCGGAGGTGGGTCGGCGGCTGGCCGCCGACCTGCTGGACAGCGGCGCAGCCGAACTCATGGGGAGCGGGCGATGAGCACCGCGATCGTGGAGCGGAGCAGATGAGCAGAGCACGCAAGCCGGTAGGCCGCATCACCTTCGTCGGGGCCGGCCCCGGCGACCCGGGCCTGCTGACCGTCCGGGCCACGGAGGTGATCCGGTCCGCCCAGGTGCTGGTGGCGGACCCGGAGGTACCCGAGGTCCTGCTGCACGGCGGGTCCGCGCTGGTGGCCGCCGACTCCGACATCCGGCCGGCGGTGGGGGAGCCGGCCGACGTGGCCAAGGTGCTGGTCGCCGAGGCGAAGGCGGGCCGGTCGGTGGTCCGGCTGGTGGCCGGGGACCCGATGACCACCGACGCGGTGGTGCAGGAGTCACTCGCCGTCGGCCGCACCGGCATGCCGTTCGACGTCGTGCCCGGTGTGCCGTCGCTGGTCGGCATCCCGGCGTACGCGGGGGTGGCCCTCGGCTCGGTGCACACCACCGCCGACGTCCGTTCCGAGCTGGACTGGGCCGCGCTGGCCGCCGCGCCGCAGCCGCTGGTGCTCGGCGCCACCGCCACCCACCTGGGCGCCATCGCGGTTGCGCTGACCGCCCAGGGCGTCGCCGGCAGCACCCCCGCCGCGGTGACCGCCGAGGGCACCGGGCCGAACCAGCAGACGGTGCTCACCACGCTGGCCGAGCTGGATCGTGCCGGCGGCGAGCTGGCCGGGCCGCTGGTGGTCGCGGTCGGTGCCGCCGCCGGCCAGGCCGGCAAGCTGGCCTGGTGGGAGTCCCGGTCGCTGTACGGCTGGAAGGTGCTGGTGCCGCGCACCAAGGAGCAGGCCGGCGCGATGAGCGAGCGGCTGCGCCAGCACGGGGCCATCC
>JBKOWA010000494.1:0-1357 GCA_046724155.1 Actinomycetota bacterium | reverse complement strand
GGGCACCGCCGACCCGCCGGGCACCGCCGACCCGCCGGGCACCGCCGACCCGGCAGCCGGCGAGCGGTACTTCCTCGGCGAGTACGAGGGGGTGCCGTACTTCGCGCAGCGCACCGAGCGGGTGGAGACCGGTGCGGGCGCCGAGGAGTGGCAGAGCCTGCGCCAGGTAGGGGCCGCCCTGTCCGACCTCGAAGCCGGCCTGCTGGTGGCCTCGGTCGGCCTGGCCGGCTGGCATGCCCGGCACCCGCGCTGCCCGCGCTGCGGCGAGCCGACGGTGCTGACCCAGGCGGGGTGGAGCCGGCGCTGCCCGGCCGACGGGTCGGAGCACTTCCCGCGCACGGATCCGGCGGTGATCATGCTGGTGCACGACGGCGCGGACCGCTGCATCCTCGGCCGGCAGCCGATCTGGCCGCCGGGCCGGTACTCGATCCTGGCCGGGTTCGTCGAGCCCGGGGAGTCGCTGGAGGCGGCGGTGGTCCGAGAGGTGGCCGAGGAGGTCGGCGTCCGGGTCGCCGACGTGCGCTACCTCGGCAGCCAGCCCTGGCCGTTCCCGGCGTCGCTGATGATCGGCTTCGCCGCCCGGGTGGTGGGCGACCCGACCCTGCACGTGGACAGCGCAGAGCTGGACGAGGCCCGCTGGTTCACCCGGGACGAGGTGCGAGCCAGGCTGGTGCGGCTGCCCCCGTCGGTGTCGATCGCGCACCGCATCATCACCGACTGGGCCGCGGGGTAGCCGATGGTGGTGGAGGCGGTGCTGCTCGACGCCGGTGGCGTGCTGGTGCTGCCCCACCCGGACTGGGTACTGCCGGAGCTGGCCGGCCTCGGGCTGCACCCCGACCGGGCCGCCCTGGTGCGGGCGCACTACCAGGCGGTGGCCGCGATGGACGCCACCGGCAGGGAGGACATCTCCCGCTACCGCCGGGCGTACCTGGAGGCGTGCGGCGCCGACCCGGAGCAGGCCGCGGCGGCCGAGCCCGGGATCCGCTTCGCCGGTGGCTGGAACTGGCCGGTGCCCGGCGCGCTCGACCTGCTCCGCCGGCTGTGCGCCGGACCGCGCCGGGTAGGCATCGTGTCGAACTCCGACGGCTCCGCGGCGGCCACCCTGGCCGGTGCCGGGTTGTGCCAGGTGGGACCGGGGGTCGGTGCCGAGGTGGCGGTGGTGGTCGACTCGTTCCACGTCGGAGCCCAGAAGCCCGACCCGCGGATCTTCCAGGTCGCGCTGACCGCGCTCGAGGTGCCGCCGGACCGGGTGGTCCACGTCGGCGACTGCGCACGCACGGACGTGGACGGGGCGCTGGCCGCCGGGCTGCACCCGGTGCACCTGGACCCGTACGGTGACTGCCCGGATCCGGCCGGC
>JBKOWA010000287.1:0-2097 GCA_046724155.1 Actinomycetota bacterium | reverse complement strand
GGTGGAGACCACCGGGGTGTGGTCGCGCACCCACGGCTGCCCGCCGAAGTACTTGGTGAAGATCTTCTCTGCGGTGCGGGTGGCCAGCGCCTGGGTGGTCAGCGTCGGGTTCGGCCCGCCGAGGCTGTTGGCCAGCGCCGAGTTGTCCGCGACGAACAGCCGCTTGACCGCGCGTGTCTCGGCGGTGGCGTCGAGCACCGAGTCGGTGTCGGACAGCCCCATCCGCATCGTGGAGATCACGTGCAGCAGCACCGGCGGCCAGTCCATCCGGATCACCTTGGTCGCGCCGGCCCCGCGCAGCAGCGCGGTGGCCTTGACGGCCAGGTACTCCCGGTTGCGAACGCTGCGCGCGGACCGCTGCCGCTGGTGGAACTCCACCTTCGGCATCCCCCCGTTCTCGTCCGGCGGCAGGCTCGACGGGGTGACCCGGTTGTCCGGCATGACGTCGTCGTCGGTCAGGACCAGCACGTTCATCAGCCGGTCGATGCCGTGCAGCATGGTCTCCTTCAGCTCCGGCCCGACGACCCGGCCGGTCGGGCCGTCCCACGGTCCGGTCAGCCCGCGCCCGTTGGTGTACATGGTGCGGATCCCGCTGTCGCTGAACGCCATCGCCAGCCCCTGCAGGGCCGGTCCGAAGCCGACCTCCTGGATCGCGCCGTAGCCGGGGAAGTCGCAGCGGGCCGCCGACTGCGGGCCCCGGGTGTTGCCGGTGTCCTCGTCGAACACGCCGATCAGCCAGTCCAGGTAGTGGTCGGTGTAGCCGCGGCCGACCCAGCCGTTCGGGTTGGGCAGGCCGCTGTTGAACCACAGCCGCGGGTTCTCGGTGGCGCCGCCGGCCAGCACCACGACCCGGCCGTCCTCGCTGTACGTGCCGCCGGTGCGGGTGTCCCGCCAGGTGACGCCGGTGGCGGTCAGCTTGCCGCTCACCGTTGCGGTCCGGATGTTCGTGACCATGGCGTCGGCGACCAGCGTCGCGGCCCGGCCGTGCCGGTCCCAGGCGTCGGCGGTCAGCGCCATCGGCACGTAGCTGTTGTCGGTGGAGCGCTTGGCGGTGAGGTTGCGCGGCACGCTGACCGGCTCCATGCAGCCCTGCATGCAGTGCCCGCAGAACGTGCAGCCGGTGGACACCGGGTACGTGAGGCTGGCCCGGTCGGTGGTCAGCCCGGCCCGGCCGGCCGGCTGCAGGATGGCGTTCTCCTGCGGCCGGTAGGACGCGGTCTGGATGTTCTTCGTGGTCTGCACCGGCAGGCCCAGCGTCTCGGCGCCACGGAAGTACAGCGCCGACTTGGTGCTCATCGGCGCGGTCTGCACCGGCAGCGTGGCCTCCACCCACTGGTAGTACGGCACCAGCTCGCTGTAGCCGAACGGGAACCGGTGGGCGGCGTCGTAGTTGGCGGCGTCCGCACCGGCGTAGCCGGCGAAGACACCGGGCATGGCCCGCGGGCAGTTGCCGAAGTAGTGCAGCGTGGTGCCGCCGACGCCGGCCACCTGCATCATGTACGAGTTCATCGGCGTCTCCCGGAACCACTCCCGACGGTTCCGGTCCGACGGCCCGACCCGCAGGTAGCCGGTGACCAGGTTGTTCGCGTCGTCCTCCAGGAGGCTCCACTCCTGCCGGGGGTGGGCGAAGCGGGGGCCGCCCTCGAGCAGCAGCACGTCCAGCCCCTGCGCGGCCAGCTCCTTCGCCACGACCGGGCCGCCGCCGCCCGCGCCGATCACGATGGCGTCGCGCATCAGCCGGTCACCGCCCGCCGGCCCTGGTAGTAGCCCTGGAAGTCGTTCCAGCCGTCGAGCACGCCCGGGTCGTAGCCGCAGATGTCCCAGCCGACCGGCCGGCTGCTCACCGAGCGGCGCAGCGGGTCGAACGTGGCCCACTCGCTGTAGGCCCCGAAGCCGGAGAACGCCATCAGGCCGCCCACCAGGTAGAGCACCAGGCCGGGGACGCCCTGCTGCAGGTCGGGGGGCAGCTGGGCCTTGATGGCCTGCATCACCGGCGAGTCGAGGTCTTCCAGCACGCTGGTCACGGCGGCCTTCTCGCCGAGGGACAGCCGCGCGTACGGGGTCAGGAACGCGCCGGTCACGGTGGACGGGTTGACC
>JBKOWA010000554.1:0-3210 GCA_046724155.1 Actinomycetota bacterium | reverse complement strand
CTACTGCCCGGCGCGAATTCCCGCGGACCGCGCTGAGGGCATGCACCTCTACTACGCACACTGCATCGTCGCGGCACGGTGATCCGGGCGACCGGCCGCCTCGGCTGACAATCCGCAGTGGCCGGTCGCCGACGAGTTCGGCAGCTCCCGATTCGCCGGCCAGACCATCCATGTTTCGACACTGAGAGGCCGCCCGCGATGTGCTGCCGAGACCAACTCGCAGCATGGCGGCTCACGTACTCCGGCAGGCGCTCAGCCGGCCCGCGTGAGCAGCTCACCGTAGGCCGAAACCAGCGCCTGCCGCAGCGGCCGAGCCCGCTCGCCGAACTCCCGCTGCGCGGTCGCGTACTCGGCCCGGCCGGCCGCCGTCTCGATCCGGATCGGCGGGTACCCCAGGGCCGCCAGGTCGTACGGGCTGGCTCGCATGTCCACCGCACGGATCTGCCTGGCCAGCGCGAAGCAGTCCGCCACCAGGTCGCTGGCGATGTACGGCGAGCTCCGGTAGGCCCACTTGTAGAGGTCCATGTTGGCATGCAGGCAGCCGGGCTGCTCCAGGTCGGGTTGGTTGGCCCGGGTCGGGGCGAGCCGGTTCAGCGGCCGGGCGGGTGCGGTGAAGAACCGGTAGGCGTCGAAGTGGCTGCAGGTCACCCGTAGCGAGTCGACCACCCCGGCCACCTCGGCCGGCGGCATCCGCAGCGGTCGGCCGGCGTGCCGGACCTCGCTGGCCGGGATCCGGTACACCATGGCCCACTCGTGCAGGCCGAAGCAGCCCAGGTGCGGCGGCCGGTCCGCGGTGCGGCGGAGCAGGTCGGCGATGCGGTGCAGGGCAGCTTTCTCCGACGCGGGCAGCCGTGCCGGGTCGGCGGCCAGGGCGCCGCCGGCGGTCGGCAGGTAGCCGTAGTCCAGGTACTCCTCGGCCCCGGCCAGCGCCACCCCGTAACCCGGGTGCCAGCGGCGCAACCGCGCCGGCCGGTGCGGGTAGTAGGTGAACAGGAAGTCCTCAACCGGGTGCCGCTCGCCGCGGCTGCGGCGAGCCAGGTGCGGGCCGATCCAGGCGTCCACCCGGCGTTCGTGGGCGGCCCGCAGCGGCTGCCACTGTGCCGGCTCGAGTACCTGGGCCGGCTCGAGTACCTGGGCCGGCTCGAGTACCTGGGCCGGCTCGAGTACCTGGGCCGGCTCGAGGATCTGGGCCGGCTCGAGTACCTGGGCCGGCTCGAGGGTCGGGGCCGGCTGGAGGGTCTGGGTCGGCTGCACGCTCCCCACTGTGCCATCGCGCCGAGCGGGCGCCATCCCGCATCGGCGCTACGACGTTGACCAGCGGCACCCGTGCTCTGGCGGCACCCGCGGTTCGGCAGCCCGGTGCGGCCGCGGCCGCACCGGCGGTCGGGTTACCGGGTAGCGGATGCCGGCAGCAGCGGCCCGCGGCAGGACCGCAGGATCGCGTCGGCCAGCACCGCGCCACCTTCGCCCAGCGCGCTGCGGTACCGGTGGTGCACCTCGCGCTCGCGGCCCAGCTCGATCCGGACACCCCCGGAGGCGATCCGGGCCTCCTGCACTCGTCTGGACAGCCGGGCCCGCTCACAGACCAGTCGGGTGATCGCCTCGTCCAGGGCGTCGATCTGGTTGCGGAGCACCGGGATGGTCTCGGGCGAGTCCGGGGCGATGGCCTGCAGGTCGAGCATGGCGGGTCCTTTCGGGTCGGGCCCTGCCCCGCCGGCCCGGACATGACGAACGCCCTGGGCTGCGGGGCCCGGGGCGTCGGCTGCGTGGCTGATCAGGCGGCGGCAACGACTACCGGACTCCGGTAGCCGTAGAAAAATTGGTACGCCGCGTGATGCATGGGCACAGTGTGCCACACCGCGCCGTCGCGCGGGAAGCAGGAGATCGACAGGACGCGTCCGCGGGGACAGAATTGTCCGATGCCGGACAAACCGAAGCCGACGGGTGTCGGGGGAGGAGCGGCGTAGATGAACGCACGGATCCGGTGCCTGCCCGGCGCCGTGGCCCTGCTGGGGGTGCTGGCGAGCGGGGTGGCCGGCTGCAGCGGGGACTCCGGCGGGCCGGCCACCACCCCGACGACCCCGGGCCCGACCGCCTCCGGATCGCTGACCGAGCAGATCACCAGCCTGTACCAGCGCTTCTTCGACGGCACGGCGCCGGTGCAGACCAAGGTCGACCTGCTGCAGCGGGGCCCGGAGTTCGTCCCGATAATGCAGCAGCAGGCGGCCGGGCCGCTGGCCAGGAGCTCCGGGGTGAAGGTCACCAAGGTGGTGCGCAGCACCGAGAACAGCGCGGCGGTGACGTTCACCGTGCTGCTGGACGGCAAGCCGGTGCTGGCGGACCAGCACGGCGGGGCGTTGCTCGACGGCGGTGTGTGGAAGATCAGCGCCAGCACCTACTGCGCGCTGCTGTCCCTGCAGCAGCTGACCGCGCCGCCGTGCCAGGGCGCCTGAGTGGGCGCCGCGACCAGGTGCCCGGTATGAGCGCGTCCGGCCCGACCGCGCCGGTGCGGCGGCCCGGGCCGGCGCTGGCCGCGGTCTGCGGCGTGCTGTTCCTGACGTTCCTCGACACCACCATCGTCGCGGTCACGCTCAGCTCGGTGCAGTCCGACCTGCACGCCGGGGTGGCCGCGCTGCAGTGGGTGGTCAACGGGTACGCCCTGGTCTTCGCCAGCCTGATGCTGACCGCCGGCACCCTGGGCGACCGGCTGGGCCGGCGGCGGGTGATGGTGGCCGGCCTGGTGATCTTCACCGCCGGCTCGCTGGCCGGTGCGCTGGGCGGGTCGTTGACCGACAGCGTCGGCGTGCTGATCGCGGCCCGGGTGGTGATGGGGGTCGGCGCGGCGGCCTCGGAGCCGGGCACGCTGTCGGTGATCCGGCAGCTGTTCCCGCGGGCCGGCCCGCGGGCCCGGGCCATCGGCGTCTGGGCCGCGGTGTGCGGGCTGGCGCTGGCCCTCGGCCCGGTGCTCGGCGGCGCGCTGGTGGGCCTGGGCGGCTGGCCGGCGGTGTTCTGGTTCAACGTCGGCGGCGGGCTGCTGCTGCTGGCCACGGTGGTGCGGTTCGTGCCGGAGAGCAGCGACCCGCAGCAGACCCCGCTGGACCTGGCCGGATTCGGGCTCGGCTCGGCCGCGCTGGCCGCGGTGGTGTTCGCGGTGATCGGCGGGGAGAACGCGGGCTACCGGGCCGGCTGGGTGATCGGCCTGTTCGTGCT
>JBKOWA010000368.1:0-3637 GCA_046724155.1 Actinomycetota bacterium | reverse complement strand
AGCCAGGACAGGGCAACGGCAAGTCGTGGGTGGTTGGCGCCGAGGATCGTCCCGGAGAGTGTTACCCCGCGTTCGAGTAGGGGGCGCGCAGCAGTTGGCTCGCCGAGTTCGATCAGCGCCCGGCCGAGCGGGATGATGGCGTGGGGAACTGCGAAGGCGCCATATGCGCGTTCGCGTATGCGCAGCCCGTGCTCGAGGATAGGCTTGGCGGTCACGGGCTCGCCGCGCTCGACCAAGAGGGCGCCCAGGTAGGTCATGGATGTGCCCGTCCACGGATGCTCGGCGCCGAATGCCACTCGGCGGATGGCCAGGGCGCGTTCCAGGACGGGTTGGGCGGCGTCCATCTGCCCGATTCCCCGGAAGGCGACACCGAGTGCGGTGAGGGCGGTGGCTGTTTGCGGGTGCATGATTCCGCGGCTGGCCTCGGTGATGTTGAGGGCGCGTTCCAGGAGCGGCAGGGCGGTGGCGGGTTCGCCGAGATTAACCAGCACGAAGCCGAGGTGGACCAGCGCGGCTCCGGTGTCCGGGTGGTCCGGGCCGCAGCGTGTTTCTGCAAGCCGCAGGGCCCGTTCGAGTACGGGTCGGGCGGCGGCGTCGTGACCCCCGTTCCATAAGGCGAAGCCGAGTCGGGTGAGCGTTGCCGCGACCTCGGAATGGTCGGGGCCGTGGAGGTTCTCCCTGATCCGGAGCGCGCGTTCGAGCGGCCGGATGGCCCGGCGGAAGTCATCGGAGAACAAGAACATGTGGATGTAGGCGCCGGCGTGGTCGAGGAGCCAGGCGGTGTCTGCCGCGGCGTCGGGTGTGGTGGCGTGGGGGTGGTCGGTGGCGGCGAGGACGTGGGGGAGGAGTTGGCGCCAGCGGGGCCAGCTGGTGGGGAGGTCGAGGTCGTCGGGCAGGTCGGCGCGGAGCAGCGTGAGGACGGTGGTCAGGGGGTGGCGCCGGTCCCGATGCGGGTGCTCGCGGGTCACAGCCTGGACGAGGCGGTGCAGGAGCAGGCCGGCGTCGCTGCGCCGGAGGAGGGAGTAGTCGGTGAGGGCGGCGACGGTGTCGGCCATGGCCAGGGGGTCGGCCGCCGCGGTGGCCAGCGGCGCGGGGAGGTGCTGGGGGTGGTTGGTGATCAGGTCGGTGGGGATGGGTTCGGGGGCCAGCCAGGCGCACAGGTGCAGGAGTTGCACCGCGGCGGGGTGGTGGGTGCGTAGCTGGTCCAGGGAGATCGACCAGAGGGTGGCGATGGTGTGGGTGTGGCCGATGGCGTGGCCGCGTTCGAACAGCCTGGTATCCAGCAGCCGCAGGTAGTCGGTGGCGGGTAGTTGGGCGCGGTCGAGGTAGGCGCCGGCCTGCGCCAGCGCCAGCGGGAGGTCGCCCAGCCGGGCGGCGAGCATGGCGGCGTCGGTCCGGTTCAGGTGCGGGGCGCAGCTGCGCAGCAGGGTGGTCGCGTCCTCGCGGGTCAGCACGTCCAGGTCCAGCACCGGGCCGAGGGCCCGGAACCGGCCCGTCTGGTGGTGATCAGGACGTGCCCGCCGGTGCCGGGCAGCGCGGGCCGTACGTGCGCGACGTCCTCGGCGTTGTCGAAGACCAGCAGCCACCGCCCGCGCCGGCGCAGCGCCGCGAGTACCGCGCGCAGGGCCGCTTCGGTGTCCAACGTCCGCGGCAGGCCGAGCTCGGCGCCGAGCGCGACGACCTGACTGGTGATCAGCTGCGGGTTCTCCGCGTCGATCCACCACACCAGCTCGTAGTCCGCGGCGTTGCGGTAGGCGTACTCGATCGCAGTCTGGGTCTTGCCGACCCCGCCCATCCCGCGGACCGCCTGGACCGTCGCCACCGGCCCGGCGGCCAGGTTGACCCGGATCTGCTCCAGCTCGCCCGCGCGGGCGATGAACCCCGGGTTACGCGGCGGCAGGTTCCAAACCTCCGGCAGCTCCCCGCGCGGCAGGTCACCCGGTCCGGGCGGTGGCAGCCCGGCCGGGAACGCCGGCTTGGCCCGGCCGGCGACCACGCCGGCCACCGCCGCCCGCAGCCGCTGGCGGGCGACCGGTTCGGCCACGTCGAACAGGTCGATGCTGACCATGCCGGCGAGCAGCCCCGGCCGGGGGATCTCCGCGACCCGGACCACCACCAGCTTCCGCTGCTCACCCAGCGGGTCCTGCCGCCAGGCCGCCTGCCACTCCGCCGCCCCGTACACCGAGGCCAGGTACCCCGGCGACAGCACGACCACCGTCCGCGCCGCCCGCTGCACCCCGTCGTGCATCTGCTGCACCCAGCTCACACCCGGCACCACATCCCAGGCCTGGATCAGGACCCGGTGCCCGGCGTCCTCCAACTGCCAGGCCACCCACTCCGCCCACTCCCGGTCCACCTCGGCATACGAGACGAAGAAGTCGCACCCCGCTCCCGAGACGCAACCGTTCGCCACCCACCGAGGATTTCACGGCAACCGCGGCAGGCGGGAGCATCCGAGCGCGCCCCGCCACCGAGGGCTTCGACGTACTGGCGCGACCGAGCGGTTCAATGCCGACGCGTTGACCGTGGACGACATCGGTCGGCTCTCGCTGGCAGCCTGGGCAGTCGTCTGAGCCGAAGGAGACGCGTTGGCCGGCGTGGTACCCGCGTCGGCCCACGGTCAAGGAGGCTGCGAACCAGGTCGCACCGTCTTCTTCGGCTGGCTGGGGCTGCCGCCACGCGCGTTGCGCGTCAGGCTGCGGTGGAGCCGAAGTGGACGGTCTCGCCGCTGACTGTGAGGGTGATCTGGACGTCAAGAGCGCGGCCGACTCGGTCCAGTAGTACGTCACTCGGCGTGCCACCCCTTGGCAGGTGAAGCGCAGCTCGCGCAGGCCACCGCCGACCATAGCGTACGCGCGATATCGTGCTGGCGCTATACGGCTCGGCCGCTGTCCGCGGCGGCGCGGACGGCGCTCGCCGGGCGCGAGCCGGCTGGGGTTCCTCCGGCGCGGCCACGCACGGACCCGCGGCCGGCACCATCCTGCTCCATTATGTCGACGGCCTCGTGCAGCGCGCCGCCATCGGGTTCTCGGACTGGACGCTATCCGCCGGCCGGGTCGGCCCAGCCCGCCGCTGGCGAACCTCAGCGCGCCCCTTTACAGCGACCGGCAGATCGCCGCTGCGATCCAGGGCAACGTCAAGGTCGTCTCGTCCAGCAGCAGGCGCGGCGGCTCGGCTGGTCCCGAGCCAGTCTCGGTCACGCGAGCAGTCGCTGCTCTGTCTCCCACGCCGCCTCGGCGCTGCGCGACTCGGCGTCCGCCTGCTCGATCTCCGCGTCGATCTCGTCACGATATGTCGCGTAGTAGTGAATCGCGGCGCGCACCATGCTCTCCGACAGGTTGAGCATCTCCACAGCCGCGGCTACAGCGTCCGGGCCGCGTTCGTCTATCTCACGTAGGAACGTGGCGATCTCCGACACATCCGGGCCGTACGCCAGTGCGGCACGCCTGCCACTCGGACCGTCCTTGAAAGATGATCCCAGGGTGCTCCGCCATCCGTAGACCCTCCTCAACGAGCCGCTGAGCCAGCCCGGAGACGCTGCCACCCGGCACGCCACGGGCACGCCGACGCAGCCGATCCAGCAGCGCCGGATCGAAGCGGATCGACAGCGGCGCAGACATGTAGCGCAGGGTAGGGC
>JBKOWA010000481.1:0-6628 GCA_046724155.1 Actinomycetota bacterium | reverse complement strand
GTACCTGTACGCGAACGGGATGTGGCCGCAGGTGAGCCGCCACCTGCGCACCGACCTCGCCGGCACCTTCGACCGCTGGCCGAAGCTCGCCGCCGCGTGGACGTTCACGCTCGACGCCAACACCTACGCGTACTTCCCGGCGGCACGGATCGGCGTGCACGGCACCGAGTGCGCGGGCCGCTACATCGAACGCGAACTCGGCATCCCGACGCTGGCGGTCCAGCTGCCGATGTTCCGCTGGGGCGACGCCGACCGCACCAGACGCGCGGTCGCCGAGGCGGTCGGCGCGTGGGTCGCCCGCGGCGCGAGCCACGGCGGGGACACCGACCGCCTCGTGCGCGAGGTGCGTGCCGCTGTCGGCATGCGCCAGGTGCCGATGGTGCCCGCCGAGACGAACGCCCACGTGGTGCGCGCGGTCCTCGCCGGCCTGCGCGAAGACCTCGCCGCCCGCCCCGACCTGAGGATGTGAGCCTCGCCCGCTCGGCGTGCTCGACCTGGTCCCACCGCAACCAGCCACGGCTCCCCCAGCGCCCGGGGCCGGCATCGCCGGCGCCTGCTCCGCGATGGTGCAGGCGAGCGTGATCCGGGTCTACCACCAGACGGGTCTACCACCAGAACGGTGCGAGTCAGGTTCCGTAACTTTCACGCCGTCCCGCAATCAGCCACGAAAGGGGGCGCCGTGCCGAAACGCACCTCCCGCCTGCTCCTCAGCGGCCTGCTGGTCGCCCTGCTCGCCGTCCTCACCCTGGGCATCGCTCGGCCCGCGGCCGCCGACCTCGGCACCGATCCGGACGCGCCGACCCTCAGCCTCCTGTCCACCGGCACGTCCGCGGCCACCCTCCACCCTGATACGAAGCAGTGCTGGGGCGTCTTCCAGGTCAGCCAGTCCATCCACTTCTACGCCGACGTGATCCCCAACATCGGCACCCCGCTGGCGAAGGTAGCGATCTGGTACGACCCTGATCCGTCATTCAGCAACCCCACCAAGATCTACCTCGAGAAGGTCCGCGGGGTCGGCGCAGTGAACGTCACCTACACCAGCCCGGGCGCCTACGTCTTCTGCGCCCGCTACCCGCTGGGCCAGCTGGTCGACGGCTCGGCGTTCGACTTCATCGACGTGTTCATCGCGGCGACCTGGAGCTGAGCCACCCGGGCCGGGCCAGGGTCGGGGCCCCGCACGGCGCCGACCCCGGGCCCTGCGCCCCGGCCGTGGCGTACCTGACCAGCGTCGGCCTTCGGCACCGACGGGCTCGGCGTGACCTTGGTCCGGTGCCTGACCGTGGCGAAGGTCAGCTCGACGGGGCTGGACCTTCTGTAAACGCGGTGGCGTGATCGGCGACCCACTGGCGAAACGATCGCGGCGCCGATCCAAGGATGTCGAACACTGTAGAGGTGACGAACGCAGGCCTTCCCATCGTTGCGCCCCATGCGGCGAGCAGCATGTCCACGACCGGGCGCGGCCAACTTCCCTCCGTCTCGCTTCGGAACTCATCCGGCGACAGCTCCTCAAATGTGATCCGACGCCCAAGCACGTCACCGATGTTGCTCACCTGCGCTGCCTGACTCAGTGACTCGGGGCCGGTGAGGACATAGTCGCCGCCGGCATGTCCGTCCTGATACAGGGTCCGCGCCGCGACGGCTGCCACGTCGCGGTCATCGACGGGTGCCGTCTCGGCAGCGCCGTAAGGCCACCGGACGACACCGTCGGCGCGAATCGCGGTTGCCCACCAGAACAACGCGTTCGACGCGAACATCCCCGGCCGGATGACCGTCGACTCGAGCCCGGCGGCCGCGATGAGCCGCTCGATGTCGGCGTGGAGCGCCGCCATCGGGTTCGGCTGCTGGAAGAAAGGGTGCCGGGTTTGGTGCGGTGACGAGAGAAAGACGACACGCCGCGCGTAGGTTGCGAGACGCTCGACAACTGCCGGGGCAGCCGTCGGCGGGGCGGTCCAGACGAGGAAGACGGCACTGACACCTCGCAGTCCTGCGTCCAGCGATTCGGGCACGGTGAGGTCGCCGGTGACGACTTCGACGTTCGCCGGCAGCGTCGCCGCCGCCTCGGAGCGATGCGTGAGGGCGCGGACCGGCACGCCCGCGTCTACGAGTAGGTCGACTACGACGCGCCCAACGCGGCCGGTCGCTCCGGTGACGAGCACCGGGGGCACCCGCGTCCGTGTCATGAGGACCTCGACATCGTGAGCATGGACGTACCTTCCCGACCGACGCGTCAACGTCGGCCTGATCGAGGACCTGCACACTTCCGATCATCCCGGGAAGGGTGCGCCCACTCGCGTCGCCCCGCCAGGGGGTGTCATCCACAGGTCTCGATCATTGCTCGAACCGGACGGCAGCGCACCATGCCCCGCCCCGATCGCCGGCCGGGGTGGGCCATGAGTGTGCACCGCGGGCTGGGCGCGGCAGGCCGGGACGGGCGCGGCGAAGCATCTCGGCCACCACGTCGGTTCGCTGCGCTGGACCACAGATCCCGCACCGTGCTGTCCGCCCCCGCCGGCTTGCCACGCCCGGCGCTTCGCGGTGCGCGGCCCGCGTGGTCGGGGGCCGGTGGGCCAGGGGTGCAGCCCACCGGCCCGGCCGGTCAGGAGATGACCTCTGCGAGCGTGACCGCGGCGACCCCGATGCCGCCCACCGGTCCGAGCAACGCGATTCCGATCAGGCCGGCGCCCACCACCTCCAGGGCGTCCGAGATGAAACCCAAGAGGCTGAAGCTGGTCGGGTCGGCGGGGGGCGTGTGCAGGATCGCGGCCCAGATGACGTCGTTCATGGTCAGCGGCGCGGTGCTGCCGGCCGGCCGCGGGAGGGGGCGGCCCTTGGGCTGCTCCGAGCCGGAGACAGCCTGCTGGAGCGCCTTGCTCTCGTCCTCGGTCAGCACGCCCAGGCTCTCCAGGAGCTGGATGAACCGCACCAGCGTCTCCCGCTTCATCTCGTCCGGCAGCTCCCGGAACAGCGGGGCGAACATCGTCCGGTACGCCGGGACGATGCTCTGGACGACGGCGAGCGGGTCGGACAGCGGGCCGACCGGCGTCGCGGAGGCGATGGTCTGAGTGGACACGGGAACCCCCCGAGGTATGGCGGCCCGCCTGATGCCGCCGCGGTGTCCCCGGGCCGGCCTGCGTTCCACCGGTACACCAGATGGAGTACCGGGGGCCCGGATACGGCCGTCCGGCCCAATTCCGGTACGGCCAGTGCTTCAACCCAGCCAGCGAACCTCGCCCGGGTGGCGCGTTGGACACGTCGGCGTTTCTGGCCGCGTACCGGTCTGATGGGCGGGGCGACGTACCACCCGACGATGACGACGGCGTTGTTGGTCTACGCATATTGTGTATGGTGAGCAGTCGTCACGGCGGATCGGGGAACGCTGCCGGACTGATATCGCGTACCGGTACGTCACCGGCGGGCGCGGGGCTCGGTGGCGTCGTTCCCATCAATAACACCCCGAAGATCAGCTCACCCGCACTACTCACGGATTCGGGACAGCTGTCGGCTGGCGGCCACCGCAGAGGTCGTCCGGGCTCTGTACGGCCCGCCCAAGATCGATCTTGAGGCCATGCGCGCCGAACCGAAACGGTGTGCGGCGTCATTTGCCGAAGCGGCGCTGACGGCCTGCATAAGAGGCCAGGGCGGCGACGAAGTCCTCGTGGCGAAGGCGGGCCAGGGCGTGTCGCAGAAGTACAGTTCCGACCAGGCCGACTGCCACAGCAGGAACCCCGACAGACGATGCTCGCCCGAGGTGCGGATGATCAGATCCGGGTCGTGCTGGCCACCGGTGTAGAGATTCCGGGCGATGAGGTCATGCCACGCCTCCTGGCCCAGTTCCGCACCGTTGCTCTCGCCGATCGCCGCGACCACGGCCTGGACGATCTCCTGGCGCCCGTCGTAACCGACCGCCATGTTCACGGTCATGCCACCCAGATGACGGGTTTCGGCCTCCGCCCGGATCAAGGACTCCCGTAGGTGATCGGGAAGGATCTCGATTCGCCCCACGTGGTTGATTCGCCATCGCTGCTGCCCGGCGAGAGTGTTGATGACCCTCTCGAGGCGTCAGCGCCTGATCCGCAGCCGTATGCGCGCCGCCCGGTAACCAGGATGGCGGACCGTCCCGACAAAACGGTCTCCGTACACCGTCATTTACGTCTCCGTACGTCATCGTCGACAACAACACCCTCATCCGCATGTCAGCGACGATCAACACACCGGCCCGCTGTCGGCATGCGCGGCTTGGCGGTCCCGGGACCGGGGCGTACCGCACCCACCCTGTCAGCCTTTAGCCGGCCGCCCTTTGGGCGGCCGGTCACGCCTGGCCACCAACCGGCAGCGCCCGGGCTACCGGGCCGACCCGAACAACGGGGGCTGCCAGCGTAGAGCCCGGATCAGATAGTGCAACGTCTGCGGCCTGCTCGGCTGGCTCGTAGCGAACTTGCAGGTGAGGTTGACGAAGTTGACCGCTTCGGCAACTCCGCACACGCAGCCGATACACTGCCGCTTGACCCCGGCAGTATGGATTCCCTGCTGGCATTGGCCGCCCTCGTCCAGCGCCGCGACCCGTCAGCCTGTCATCGGCCAGGTGCCTGACTGTGAACTCGCGCACCGCGTCCATCGCGGCGAAGGCGTCCAGCGGGCGCTGTCGAAAGTCAGGTCGTCATCGCGTGCTCGCCAACCTCGCCGACCCCGGACCGGCTCCGCAGCTGCGGGACCATCGGCAGCTCGCTTGGCCGCAGCACGAGGACGGGCCGCATGCGTACGTTGACGCCGGGCACGGGGTGCATCCGCCATTTGCTGGCGATCGTCGCCAGGACGATGATCGCCTCCATCAAGGCGAACTCATCCCCGATGCACTGGCGGTTTCCGGCACCGAACGGTATGTACGCGGGCCGCGGAATGTCCTTCGCCCGCTCCGGCAGCCACCGATCCGGGTCGAAGCTGTCCGGGTCGGCGTAGATGCCGGGGTCGCGGTGCAACGAGTACGGCGAGAACAGGACGGACGCGCCGGCGGGCAGCGCGAGGCCGCCGAGCGTGACGGGCTCGTTGGTGCGCCGACTGACCAGCCATCCCGGCGGGTACAGCCGCAACGCCTCGGCGATCACCCGCCGGCCGTACGCGAGCCGGCCGATCTGCTCGAGGGTCATCGGCCCGTCCGCGAGGACCTCGTCGACCTCGGCGTGCAAGCGCGCTTCGAGGTCGGGGCGCTGCCCCAGGACGTGGAAGACCCAGGACAGCAGGGTGGACGTGGTTTCGCTGCCGGCGAGCAGCATCGTGATCGCCTCGTCGCGCACCTGCAGGTCACCGAGTCCCTCGCCGGTCTCCTCATCGTGGGCCAGCAGCAGCATGGACACCATGTCGCCATGATCGACCCCGCTGCGGCGGTACTCGGCGATGGTCCGGTCGAGCACGTCGCGCAGCCGGCGGTTGGCCTCGTTGATCCGGCGGTTCTCCGGCGTCGGCAGCTTCTCCAGCAGCTGCGTCGGCGCCAGCGCCCGCTTCGCAATCCCCTCCAGGAAGATCGGCATCGACCGGAGCACCTCGTCGATGACCTCGCTCCCGAGCTCGGTGCTGAACAGCGTCTTCCCGACGATCTTGAGAGTGAGCTGGTTCAGCTCCTGGTCCAGCGGGATCTGGTCGCCGTCCCGCCAGGACTCGGTCAGCTGCAGCGCCAGCTCCCGCATGATCGTCGTGTACCCGACGATCCGGGAATGATGGAACGCGGGCTGAACCAGCCGGCGGTGCTTGAGGTGCTCCTCGCCCCCGGCGGTGTTCAGCCCGTTGCCCAGCGTCGGCCGCGCCTTGTCGTACTGGACGCCCTTGCTGTACTTCTTCACCTCCTTCACCTGTATGTCACGCATCAGGTCGGGGTTGTTGACCAGATACGCCGGCTGGGGGCCGATCCGGATCTTGACGACGTCGCCGAGGGGTCGCGCCGCCGTGACGAAGGTGAGCGGATCGCGGAGCAAATGCAGCGCGTGCCCCAACAATGGCAGGGCGCGGGGCAACCGCGCTGGCGTTCGGGATGTCAATCGCATGACTGTGCCCTTCGTAGGCTGCCTATGGGGTTGAGTACTCGTAGGAGTGTGGTGGGGCGTAGCAGGGCGGTGGGCGGGTCGAGGGAGCCGATGACTTGGATGAATTGGGTGGCGAGGGCGGGGTTCCGTTCGGCTGCGGCGAGGAGTCGGCGGAGATAGCGCATAGCCAGGTTCGCGCCGGGGACGGTTGGGCCCGAAACGCCCGGGAAAGTGGTGTCGGTGATTGTCGACAACCACCAGGTGGGCGTGACGGCCCGGATGGCGTCGTGGAAGAAGCCTCGGTGAATGCGGTGTCGTCCCTGCCGGAGGTGGCGGTTGAGGATGAGGGCCTGGTCCGCGGCGTGCATCATGCCGGTCCCGTAGACGGGGTTGATGGTGGACAGGGCGTCTCCGACGATCAGGAGGCCTTCGGGGAAGGATTTCAGCTTGTCGTAGCGGCGCCGGTATGTGGAGGGGACCTGATGGACGGCGATGGTGCCGATGGGTTCGGCTTTGAGTATTGCGGCCCAGATGTCCTCGGGCGCCAGCTCGCGAACGAGCGACATGAACCGATCAGAGTCGTTGTCGGGGCGCTGGTCGCCATAGCCGTAGAC
>JBKOWA010000291.1:0-4754 GCA_046724155.1 Actinomycetota bacterium | reverse complement strand
CCGAGACCTCGAACGCGGACCGGTCATTCGAGCGCAACGTCCCGGCCACGACCGCTTCCCGAGCCGGCACCCAGGAGGGTCCCATGTCCGTGAACTCCAGGGCACCCGCACGCGGGTGCTCCAGGTAGCGGATGAGCTCGCCGAGGATCCACGCCTGGTCGGGATCGGCGATCCCGTGATGCACCTTCTGCGCCACCGCCACGGACAGCACCTGCAACCAGGACAGATGGTAGAGGCCGACCTTCTTGTGCCGGCGCTTGTCGGGGAGAGCCGGGTGCTCACCGGGCGCCGGAGGGATCTCGTTCGAGATGGTGAGCACCGCGTCGAAACCCTGCTCGCGGGCGAGCTCGAGGTAGGTCTCCAGCTGCCCCCGCAGCAGGGTGTTCGGGCCCGTCTTCACCTCCACGAGCGCGGTCCAGGCCCGCTGGCCGCGGCCCCGGCGCACCCTGATCAGCCCGTCCAGGATGAACCTGTCGTGTCCCAGCGCGAACGGGACCTCGATGTACGCCTCGATCGGCCCGGCCGGAGCCCGCAGCGGTTCGGTCACGGCACGGCCGAACTCCCGGACCGCGGTCATCACCGCAAGCAGGGCCGATGCCGCGCGCCGCTCCTGCTCCTCCGCACCATCGATGCCGGATGTCGGGATCAGGCGCGCCTGCCGCCAACTCTCCTCGGACACGGTTCCCCCCTCGGACTCCGGGCGTCGAGTCCTCGTCATACGGTAACCAATCCGACACACGACGGGGAGGAGCCGGGGCCTGGAGTGTCCGGTGCGCGACCGGCCTGCTGTGCTCAGCCGGCCCAGGTCAGCTGTCCAGCGCGCCTCCGCCGGCCCAGCGCGCTCACCTGGTGTGCATGGCGGTGAAGCGGCGCAGCCGCAGCGAGTTCGTCACGACGAACAGGCTGGAGAACGCCATGGCAGCGCCGGCGATGAGCGGGGTGAGCAGCCCGGCGGCGGCCAGCGGCAGGGCGGCCACGTTGTAGGCGAACGCCCAGAACAGGTTCCCCTTGATGGTGGCGAGGGTGCGCCGGGACAGCCGGATGGCGTCGGCGGCGGCGCGCAGGTCACCGGTCACCAGGGTCAGGTCGCTGGCCTCGATCGCCACGTCGGTGCCGGTGCCGATGGCGAGCCCGAGGTCGGCCTGGGCGAGCGCGGCGGCGTCGTTGACCCCGTCGCCGACCATCGCGACGACCCGGCCCTCGCCCTGCAGCCGCCTGACCTCGTCCACCTTGCCGGCCGGCAGCACCTCGGCGGTGACCTCGTCGATGCCGACCAGCGCGGCGACGGCCTGCGCCGTGCGGGCGTTGTCGCCGGTGAGCAGCACCGGGGTGAGCCCGAGCGACCGCAGCGCGCGGATGGCCGCGGCGCTGGTCGGCTTCGGGGTGTCGGCGACGGCGAGCACGCCGCGGGCCGCGCCGTCCCAGGCGACGAACACCGGCGTCCGGCCGGCGGCCTCGGCCGCCTTCCCGGCCGCGTCGAGATCCGCCGGCACACCGATCGACCAGTCGGCAAGCAACGCGGCCCGCCCCACCAGCGCGGCCCGCCCCTCGACCACCCCGGTCACCCCGAGCCCGGCGGTGCTGGCGAATGACTCCACCGCGGGCAGCGGGCCGGCCGCCCCGGCGGCAGCAGCGATGGCCTGCGCGATCGGGTGCTCCGAGGCGTGCTCGAGCGCGCCGGCGACCCGCAGCACCTCGGCCCGGTCCTCACCGGCCGCCGGGACGGCGTCCAGCAGCGCCATCCGGCCGGTGGTCACGGTGCCGGTCTTGTCCAGCACGACGGTGTCCACCCGGCGGGTCGACTCGAGGATCTGCGGGCCCTTGATCAGGATGCCGACCTGGGCGCCGCGGCCGGTGCCGACGAGCAGCGCGGTGGGCGTGGCCAGCCCGAGGGCGCAGGGGCAGGCGATGACCATCACGGCGACGGCGGCGCTGACCGCCTTCGCCGCGCCCGCGCCGTCGAGCAGCCAGAACGCCAGCGTGGCCAGCGACAGCGCGATGACGACCGGGACGAAGACCGCGCTGACCCGGTCGGCGAGCCGCTGCACCGGGGCCTTGCCGGACTGCGCCTGGGTGACCAGCCGGCCGATCTGGGCCAGCGCGGTGTCCGCGCCGACCCGGGTGGCGCGCACCACCAGCCGGCCGCCGGCGTTGACCGTCGCGCCGGTCACCTCGTCGCCAGGCCCCACCTCGACCGGCAGCGACTCGCCGGTGAGCATGCTCGCGTCGACCGCGGACGTGCCGTCCTCGACCACCCCGTCGGTCGCGATCTTCTCCCCCGGCCGGACCACGAACCGGTCACCGGCGGCCAGCTGATCGACCGGCACCCGCACCTCGGCGCCGTCCCGCAGGAGCGCCACGTCCTTGGCGCCGAGCGCCAGCAGCGCGCGGAGCGCGGCCCCGGACCGCCGCTTGGCCCGGGCCTCGAGGAACCGGCCGAGCAGGATCAGCGTCGTCACCCCGGCGGCCACCTCGAGGTAGATGTCGGGGACCGCGCCGCCGCCCTCGGGGACCAGCTGGAAGCTCATCATCACGCCGGGCTCGCCGGCGCCGCCGGCCAGCAGCGCCCAGACCGACCAGCCGAACGCGGCGAGCACCCCGACCGAGATCAGGGTGTCCATGGTGGCGGCCCGGTGCCGCAGGTTGGCCGCGGCGGCGCGGTGGAACGGCCAGCCGCCCCACACCACCACCGGCGCGGCGAGGGTCAGCGACACCCACTGCCAGAACCGGAACTGCAGGGCGGGCACCATCGCCATGGCGACCACCGGGACGGTCAGGGCGGCGCAGACCAGCAGCCGCTGGCGCAGGCCGGCGGTCTCGTCCCCGTCCCCCGGCTTGGGCCCGGCCTCGGGCGGCGCACCGGCCGGTCCGGCCGGCTCCGGCAGCTCGGGCAGGCGTGCGGTGTAGCCGGTCGCCTCGACGGTCGCGACCAGGTCGCCCGGGCCGACCGTGGCCGGGTCGTAGCTGACGGCGGCGGTCCCGGTGGCGAAGTTGACCGAGGCGGTGACGCCGTCGAGCCGGTTCAGCTTCTTCTCGATCCGGGCCGCGCAGGACGCGCAGGTCATCCCGCCGACCGCGAGCTCAACCCGGGCCGGAGCCGTCGCCGGGGTCGTCGCCGTGCCGGCCGGTGCGTGCGTTCGGGTGGTCATCGCGGTCCTGTCCGGTCGGTGGGTGCCGTCCCCGTCATGCGATGCGGCGGCCGGGACGGCGGCTGCCAGATGTGTGGTGCGTGGTCAGCCGGCGACGGCGTAGCCGGCCTCGTCGACCGCGGCGGCGACCGCGGCGTCGTCGATGCCGTCGCCGGTGACCGTGACGGTCTTCGCCTCGAGGTCGACCCGGACGTCGGTGACGCCGGAGACCTTGCTCACCTCACCGGTGACGGCGTTGACGCAGTGCCCGCAGGTCATGCCCTCGACGGTGTAGGTGCGGGTGCTCACGATCGTGGTGTCCCTTCTTCCTCGGGCTCGTTGTTCCTCGGGCTCGGTGTTCCTCGGGCTCGGTGTTCCTCGGGCTCGGTGTTCCTCGGGCTCGGCGTTTCCGCGGGTCCGCGGCGTCAGGAGCGGACCAGCCGCCGCACGGCGTCGGCCGCTTCGGTGATCTTGTCGTCGGCGTCCGCGTCGCCGGCGGCCAGCGCGTCGTGCACGCAGTGCCGCAGGTGGTCCTCGAGCATGTTCAGCGCGACGGCCTCCAGCGCCCTGGTCGCGGCCGAGATCTGGGTGAGGATGTCGATGCAGTAGGCATCCTCGTCGACCATCCGCTGCAGGCCGCGAACCTGGCCCTCGATCCGGCGCAGCCGCTTCTGCAGCGCGTCCTTGCCCTCGGTGTAGCCGCGCATCGCGAACCTCCCGCTCCCGGTCCCATGATACTCCCCTAGGGTATCTGCCCCCGCGTGGTTGATCCGAGAGGTCCGAAGAGTGGAATCGTGCCGTACGGGTATCTCGGTTGGGATTGGGTAGGAAGGAATGACTCGCGACCGCGTGCAGGCTGCCAGCACCGGACGGCAAGGTGCGGCGGGCGTAGGCTGAACGCAGGCACGCCGAACAGAGCGAGGTGAGGCCCGACCCGCCGACGGAGCGAGGTGAGGCCCTATGGGTACGGAGCGGGGTCGTCACGACCGGTTCACCCCCGTGCCCCGGCAGCACGGTAGGCCCCCAGGCACGGTGGGCCACGGCAGCAGGAGCGACGGCACCGGGATGAGCCGGCTCGCTTGCGTCGTGGAGTCGTCGCAGCCGGTCGCGCTGGTGCGGCTGTCCGGCCAGCTGGATCTCGGCAGCAGCGTCGACCTGCGGATGGCACTGCAGAAGGCGCTCGCCGAGCAGCCGTCCGGCGTGGTGATCGACGTCGCGGGGTTGACGGTCGAGGAGGACATCGCCCTCACCGTGTTCAGCGCGTTCGCCCGCACCGCGGCGGCGTGGCCGGCCAGCCCGGTGGTGTTGTGCGCGCCGCCGGCCGAGGTCAACGCCGCTCTGGACCGGCTGGCCATCAGCCGGGCGGTACAGGTACGTCCGGACCGGCCGCAGGCCCTGGCCGCGGTCAGGGCCGTGCCGGCGCCGCGCCGGTACAGCCACCGGCTGTCGCCCACGCCGGCGGCCCTCGCCTTCGCCCGGCATGCGGTGTCCGCCGCGTGCCTGGCCTGGCGGGTGCCGTACCTGGTGGCCGACGCGGAGGCCGTGGTGACCGAGCTGGTGTCCAACGGAGTCCGGTACGCCGGCGGCGCGGGCCTTCAGCTCCAGGTCGTCCTGGGAGGCCGGTTC